>JAKSPG010000117.1 GCA_024405075.1 Elusimicrobiaceae bacterium
CTCGGCGAGGTCGGAGAGGTTCGTCGTCTCCACCGGCCAGTAGTTCATCTCGAGGGTGATGTTGACCGGGTAGCTCGACTGCCACGGCGGCGGCAGGAACTCGTTCCAGATGCCCTGCCGCGTCGGCGGCTGGGTGCCCCCCTATTATTCCAGTAACAAACAAGGAATCGTATTTTTTTTAGACCATCCAAAAGTGCATAGTTCAAGCGGTAAATTTAACGGCATTTGGTGTTACGCCAAAAAAGAAGCATACCAAAAAGCGTGCAAAGCTATGGGCGGTGTATTGAAAGATACCGTAAGCAATACGGGCATAAACGCATATAAACTCCCCCTATAGCTCTTGCGCCTGTTCCCTCCGATTTATTATAATAGCATTATGAAGGCGTTTCCCATAATTGTATCGTCCCCGTCGGGGGCGGGTAAAACCACCATTATTGACGCGGTATTAAAGCGCAATAAAACCGTTGCGCGCGTGATTACCGCCACCACCCGCTCGCCCAGAAAAGGCGAAAAGAACGGGAAAGATTATCACTTTTGGACAATCAAACAATTTGAACAAGCCATTAAAAAAGGCCGCATGTTGGAATGGGCGCAAGTACATACGTCGTATTACGGAATTCCTAAAAAGTCCGTAGATGACTTGCTTAAAAAGAACATCTGCCCGATTTTGGTGATTGACGTGCAAGGTGCGCGTACGATTAAAAAAATATATCCGCAAGCCGCCACTGTTTTTATTATCCCCCCCAGCCTTAAAGAACTTAAAAAACGTATTTTAGGCCGGCAGGATAATACGCAAGATATTGAATTGCGCTTGGAAACTGCCAAAAAAGAAGTGCAGGAGTTGGAGCATTATGACTTTGTTCTTCTCAATGCAGAGCTAAAAAAAGCTATTGACGACATGGCCGGCATCATTGCGGCGGAACAATGCCGGGTGGCGCGGCAAGATTTGAAAAAAATTAAAAATCTGAAATAATTACGAGGGAGAATTATGTCCGGAAAAAACGATAAAGAATTGGACGCTAAACTCATGGACTTTGACGGAGACCGCTACGATATTGTGGTGTTGTCTTCCATGTGGGCTAAAGAGCTCAAAAAGAAATCCGAATACAAAGGCAAACCAAACGCGGTAGTTATTAAAGTAGCGCTGGATGATATTTTGTCCGGCCGCGTATCTAAAGAAGATGTCTTGCGCGTAAGCAAAGATAATTTGGAAAAAGAACTCAAAGCGCAGGAAACCGCCCGTTTAGAAGCGGAACGCAAAGCCAAAGAACCCATGAGATTATAAAAAAAAATGGGTAAAAGCGAATTGCGCCGGCTGGCAGGAGCGTTAAAACACTTCCTGTCGGAACAGGACGAGGACGAATTTATTACCACCCCAGCGGCTGATGCTACACCTGCGTCAGCCGCCGGTGTTTCGCGCCCCGCCAACCCGAAAGCCATGCAGGAGGGTTCTACCTTGACGATAGACTTCCGCCGTCAAACTGCGCCTGCCGCAACTAGTAACACCACTCCTATGATGACTACTGCCCAAAAACAAGCCGCTCTGGCCGAGCTGGCCCAGACGATAAAAGTATGCTCGCGCTGTGCGCTGGGAGCCACGCGCTTAAATGCTGTCCCCGGCGAAGGAAATGTAGATGCCGATGTGATGTTTGTAGGCGAAGGCCCGGGGTATGACGAAGACCGCCAGGGCCGTCCGTTTGTGGGCCGCGCGGGGCAATTGTTAGACAAAATGATTGTCGCTATGGGGCTTACACGCGAACAGGTGTTTATTGCAAACATCGCCAAATGTCACCCCATGGTGGACCCGCAACACCCTGAAAAGCACGGTAACGACCGCGCCCCCAACGCGGGTGAAATCGCTTGCTGCCGGAAATTTTTAGAACAGCAAATTGCTATCGTCTGTCCTAAATATATCGTGGCATTGGGTGGCGTGTCTGCCAAGGCATTGATTTCGGATGCCAAATCGTTAGGGGCCTTGCGTGGGCAGTTTTATAACTTGAATTTGGATAGTGTACAACTCCCTCGCCCAGTGCAAATTTTGGCCACTTTTCACCCGGCCGCTTTGCTTCGTAACCCCAATTGGAAAAAGGACGCCTGGAAAGACCTGCAAATGGTTATGGCACAGTTGGGCCTTAAAGGTCCCGCCAAATAATTATGTTTAGTAAAGTAGCGTTTGATGTACCGCTGGACCGCGATTTTGATTACCGTATCCCGGACGAACTGGTATTAACGGGCGGTATCGTTACCCAAGTCACTGAAATATCAGACGCGCCTTCCCACATTACCTTAAAAGATATAGCCGCCTTAGTAGACAAAAAGCCGTTGTTCGGCTCGGACCTATTTCCGCTGGCCCGTTTTATTAAAAGCCGCTGGGGCGGGCCGATTGGGCAAATTTTAGGGGCTTTACTGCCGGTGGAGCCGTATGTTAAATTGGAGGTTTCATTTCCTTCTTTTCAATTAAAGGTCAAAACGCCCGATTTTCAACTTACCCCTTCCCAACAGCACGCGTTAAATACTGTTTGTTCCTTTGCGGCGTATGAGTTTCATCCCGTTTTATTAGACGGGCCCGCCTACAGCGGTAAAACCGAAACACTCTTGCGACTGGCAGGACAAATTTTAAATGGTTATGGCCAGATACTTATTACCGTGCCCGATGTGGCCGCCGCCCGGCAGTTTATTGCCGAGGCCGAGGACCGCTTTGGAGTAGATAACGTATTCTGCTGGCACAGCCGCATGCTGCAAAGTAAAAAGAGAAAATATTTTTCTGCCATTTCCAGCGGACGGCCGTGTGTGGTAATCGGTACACGTTCGTCTGTGCTGTTACCGTTCAAAAATCTACGTTTGGCCGCTATGCTAGACGAAGGTGACGATAATTATAAACAAGAAGAAAACAAACCCTACTACCACGCGCGCGAAGTGCTTTTCTTCCGTGCTAAAATGCACGGAGCATTACTGCTAATGGTATCTGCCACTCCCAGCGTAGAGTTGGAACAACTGGCCCGCACCGGGCAGATTTTACGTTTGCCCTTTACCACTCCTGTGCCCGGACGGCAATTCGTACCTCAGTTAAAACTAACCGGTAAAAAGGGTGACAAATCCCGCTTTTTATCCGATTTGCTCATTTCGCAACTGACCGAAAATTTAGCGCGGAAGGAAATGTCCCTACTCATCTTAAACCGGCTGGGATATGCAGGTGCGTATGCCTGTTTAAATTGCGGCGCGTATGTGCGATGTAAGAAATGCGGGGCAGTTTTGTCGCACGAAAAAAATCCCCAAACGGGCGACGTGCTGGTTTGCAAAAAATGCGGAGCCAAAGAATCCATGGAGCAAGAGTGCCCCAAGTGCCATAATTTAGTTTTTAAATCCCGTGTGGGCGGAACGCAAAAAGTGGTGGCGGATTTAACCAAAATTTTCCCGCAAGCCAAATTACTGCGTTTGGAGTCTGACACGCTCAAAACAAAAAAGGGCCAGGGGTTTGAAGCATTAAATGCCTTAAAAAATGGAAAAGCCGATATTATCGTTGGAACGCGGGTGGCTGCCGGAGCTTTGCGCGGGGCTAAAATTACACTGGCTGCGCTACTGGATGCCGAGTTGGAACTTTCCGGTCCCGATTACCGCACCACGGAAAAGTTTACTCGGCTGTTGTTTGATTTACGTGGTCATCTGTCCGGTGTGAAAAGCGGGCGACTTATCATCCAGGCCAACGATACGGAATCGTACGATTACGGCCCTGTTTTTTCCGGTAATTATAAAGATGCTGTCGATACGGAAATTTTATTGCGCGAGAGTTTCAATTATCCCCCTTTTGTACATCTATTTAGAGTAACGCTTAAAAGTAAAGACACGGACTTATTAAAGGCAGAAACAGCCCGCTTGCGGCGGTTGGCCGCACCGCTATCTTTGGACGTATTAGGGCCGGTGTGGTGCGCCAAAAAAACAGATACGCTTAAAAAACAATACTTGCTCTTTAAGACGGACGAAGCGCGCCGGGCCGATTTATTGGCCTTGCTGGACCGTTTTGAACCTGCCAAAAAAGTAACGGTAAAATTGGCCGCGGACCCGTACGATTTTTACTAAAAGAAAAAGGAGTCATAGATGATAATGGGATTTGTGTTATTTGTTGTAGTTGCGGTAGTGATGTCACTTTTTGGCCGTAAAATTGCACATTTACTTATGAAAATTACAGGCCCGGAAAAATTAAACATATGGGATTTTATACTATACATTTTGTTATTTTTTGGTTTTATTATCGGTTTTTTATTTTTTTGGTTTCAAGTGGTGGAACCAAATAGATTTTAAAAACGGTTTTTATGGAAATCCCCGGCTTCGTGGGGAATATAAGTGAATTTGGTATAATAGTAGTGTTCAAAAAGGAGAATAATATGTTAAAACATCTATTTTGGTTTTCTTCCCGGGCTAACAGGACGGAAAAATTATTTTGGCTACTTATTCTGTCGGCCTTTTCGTGGTTGCTCACTTTATTTACCCCACAGCCGATGTTACCCCTCACCGCAGCCCGAATGATTACATGGTTGGTTGTGATGTTGTTATTGTTGCCTGTATGGTGGTTAGGAATTACTTTGTCTGTTAGACGGTTACATGACATGAATTTGTCCGGCTGGTGGTTATTGGGAATTATTATTTTAGGTATATTTTTAAATTTAGTGACTATGTTTGCTTTCCCGGCCTTGGCTGGGACAGTTCCCGGAATTGGCGGGCTGGTGCTATCGGCTGTTTTTCTTTCTGTTCCCGGTACAGCCGGGGCAAATCGTT
>JAKSPG010000118.1 GCA_024405075.1 Elusimicrobiaceae bacterium
TTGCGGAGGCGGAAGGCGCCGTCAGGGCCCGCGGCGGCGGGCTTGGGCGCGTGGCAGTATTTAAGCGGTCCGGCCGACGATACCAACGCTTTTAATCCGGCTCAGTACAACCCGGGCGAAGTTGTCTACGTTGCCGGGGCCAATACAGGGGCTTATGGTAGCAATTCGCATACGGGTAAGACCGGCGAGCCGGGCTCGTCCGTACAGGTATCGGCCAGGACGATTCAGCAGTTGGAGCGCCAAGAACTGGCCGAACGTGCCGAGCAGGAATTGGCGGACACGGTGATTACTTCTTCCCCGGCAGAACCCATGCCCGAAAGTCGTGGTGCTTATCAAATGGGGGGTACGGAAGGGTTAGGTATGGGGGCCAACTTCGCTAACGAATTAACCTCTCCTGATAATCCCATGGGGGCTCTTAATTCTTCCATGGCCGGGATGAAGGCCATGATTGCCAATGCCCAACAGCAGGTAGCGGGTAAAGCGGCGCAGGTAGGAAGTGGGGCACAAACGGGAGACAGTGCCAATACAAAAGCATCTCCAACGTCGCAAGGTGCCTTGGCTAGCGTTACGCCCAACTGGTCGCGTTCCGGTGGTGGCGGACAAGCGTTCAATTCTTCTTTTTCTGTGCAAGACAGCGGCAAAAACGGCGGAGCGGCCGGCGGACGTAATGGGTCCGGCCGAGGCGCAACAGAGGCTATGGACGCTTTAACGGCAGCCCAGCAACAAGCGGCCGGTATGTTGGAAGGGGCGCGTATTAAAGGTAAATCTTCTTTTGGCCCGATGGAAGGTGTCGGGGCCAACCGCAATGCTACTGTTAGCAACGGCGGACGCGGTAAACAAGCCAAGGACGATTTGGAATTTTTCACCAAACGCTCCATAGAAGTTGCTAAAAATAAACACCGCAACAATACCGAGGCCAACGTCTTTTTGGCCAGCACGCAAATTTCCGGCGGGATGATGATTGCGGCGGAAAATTTCCGCACGGGCCAGGGGCAAGGCTCTAAAGATTTTAGTTCCAGTTTGGATGCCAACCTGCGCGGTATTGGCACCTGGAGTTTGGATACGAGCGCGAGCGAGAAGAAACACCAGGACGATTATGACAATTTAAAAACATGGTTTTGGGTAACACTAATAACAGCTGTGGTTACTGCTATAGCCATTCCTCTCGTTAAGAATATTCCGGTGTATGGTTGGTGGATAGCGTTGGGTTTAGCTGTGTTAGCCACTGCGCTGTGTATAGTCGGATATGTCAAAGCATTTCAATATGCCAATACGTGGGGCAACGAAGGATTCAGTAAAACTTTATTATGGACCACTCCGCTTGAAGTATTGGGTGTGTGGGCCTCGTTTGTATCGTTTGCGACTTCCTTATCCATTATGGGCAAAGTGGGAGCTTTGTTTGGAGTTGGTTGGTTGATGAGTCTTACGACTATTCCTTCCGACCAAGTATGGGACAACGAGCCAGAAAACCCTATTAGCGGTAAGGATAAATGAGGCATAGTATGAGAATAGGAAGATTGGTTATTTATCCTTGGAGTAAAAAGAACTTTATTCCGCGCATTATTGCGATTGGGTTGATTGCAGGCTGGATATATTGGAGCTTTGCGGTGTGGCGCGAACACCAACAGCTAGAAGCCCGCTGGGCGCAGCTCAAGGAACAACAACAACTGCGCGAAGATCAGCAACGCCGCGAAGCGGCCTATCGGTTACGCCTGTTGGAAGAAAAAAATGCGCGCAGCGGTGTGCAAAACATCATGGACGGTTATAAAAAGTAAAGGCCGGACTATACACAAAGGAGAAACGTATGAAATGGTTTAGCTTTTTAACAAATAAATCCGGGAAACTGCGCTTTGGTATCCCCCAAATGGCGGCAGTGGTCGGGGTGGGGTTTGTGATATCCTACACGGCTTTGCAAGCTGATAAAAAAGCCGTGGAAGAAGCCCGCGTCCGCTCGGTATCTTCGATTGCCGGCGGCTCCAACTATGGTGGCATGTTTGTAGACGGTAGAGGCAACTTAACGTCCATTAACGTAAAAGACGGCTTAAATCAAGTGGCCACCGCAGAGGAGCGTGCCCGTATAGAAAACGGCCGTACCGGGGGAGGAGATTTTGGTATGTCGGCGGCGGACAATGTCGGCGGGCGGTTTTCGTCCTCCGTATCGGGCCGCGCGGCAGAAACATCCGAAACCGAAGGGTTAGGCATGGGCCGTAACGAAGCTGTATTGGTGGGTTCCGGCGCGCGGGGCGGTAATGTAAGCGGGGCGGATGTCGGCCCGGTGGGTGCTATCCCTACGGGGAACAGCACCGCAGGCAGCCGTGCCTCTGCTAAACAAGGGACCGAGGGGAAACAACTGGCTTCCTCCTCTATTACGCGTGCTACCGGAACAGGTGTGAATAATTCCTATGGTCCGATTACGTCCGGCGGTGCAGAGACGGCTGGTGGAAATACGCTGCCAGGCGGTCGTGTGTCCGGCGGTGGAAAAATTGGCGGGGAGGGGTACAACTTCTCCGGTGCGATGCCGCGCGGCACAGACCCGCTTTCGTTAAGCGGCGGTGCCCAGGGCCGCTCTACCTTTATGGCTGGGGGACGGCATGGGTCTGCCGGCCGTGGCAGTAGGAGCAAAGGCACCGGTAACGATTTAAAAGATATTACTAAACGTTCGGTAGAGGTTGCGCGTAACCAGAATCGTTCCTCTAACGAAGGGGCTCGTCCGTTCTTGGCGGCTTCTACTAACTCGGGTGGGATGAGTATTGAAGGTGGCGTAGAAACCACTCAAACCGGGTCACAAGATTTTGAGCCCGCCACTACCCGTAAGTTAAAAGGTATTGGTAATTGGGGAGCAGACGCAAAAGACGAAACAGATAAGCAATCAACCCACCAAACAATTATTTTTGCCTTGCTGTTTGGGATGATTGCCTTGTCGTGCGTAATGTGGAAACTGATTGCTGCAGCACGGAAATTGGGAGAAGTGCCTATATACGGTATAGCCGGCAACGCAATGGCTATAATTTTGGCGGTTGCTTTAACGGTCCTTTGGTTAGGTCTTTCCGGTTACGCAGCCTGGTACGACAGTACGTACTTTGAGGGAAGCGTTAGCAAGTTGTCGCTTGCTTCGTGGATTGTGTCCGGTGTCGGTATTGGTATTACCTGGATTGTGTTTGCGTCAAATAGTGCTGCAGATGCCACTACCAAAGAAGGATCTGAAGCAATTGCCAACGCTACGGCCGGTTTCAAAGGGACTCTTTCGTCCGGGGCTAAAAAGCTTGCCTCTGGTGTGGTGCTACCGGCTGCCCAACAGGCCGTACAAGAGTCCATCCTTGATGCGGATAGCGACAAAGATTAGTTCCACTTATAACATATATCGGGGAGAGGGTTTTGTCCCTCTCCTTTCATAAAAAGGGTTTGCCATGAGCGAAGAACAGCAGGAAGATCAAAATCAGTCCGCACCTATAAGTCCGGTTCCGTTTAGGGAAAGAGTATCCTCTCTTTTTTATTCCAAGCGGGCGTGGACCGTGCTGGCGGTGCTTGTGTTCCTGTTGGGGATTGGCTCAATCGTGCCGGTGGGGAAAATTCCTTTTCTTCGCAACCTGGCGTATGCCATGGGATACACACCGGATGAAACGGCCCGTTTATCCTTTCTAAAAGCACTTTTTTCGTGGAACGAGCGCAACAAGATGATGCGCGGCGAACTGCCGGACCCGGATGAAGTTTCCGTCTTTGGCGAGGGCGGTGGATTTTTTAACAGTGCTTCCGGTGAAGCTAAAAATAAACTTTTTAATTTGCGCTCCGTCAATAAGGCACTGGCCCGCAAGGGTCGCGCGCGCGACCAGTTGGCCGACTCCTACAACGCCCCCAAAGGGGAAGACGCCCGCGCCTCTAACATCCGCGTTGCAGACCCGAATGCTTCCGCTAACACACAAGCCAACGAGCGGAAAGTGGGGGATGTGTTCTTCGGTACCGAGCAAGGCGGCGTGGAGCGCGATAAAACGGACGGATTTAATTCCGTGGGTTCGCTTAAAAAAGTAAAAAACCCGCATATTGCCGGCGGTGCTTCGTCCGCCGATTGGTTGGACCGGTTGGTGGATAAAGCGACTCGCACGGACGCTAATTTAGATAGTTTAACCAAAGGTCTTAACCGCAGTGGTAGTGCGCTGGCCCACATGGGCCCCATTGACACGTTGGGCGATTCGCGTGCTAAGCGCGACATGTACTACGCCTGGCTGACCGGCCGTGCCGCGCGCCGCACCCCGCAAGTTATTTTGAAAAAAACGCTGGCCTCTGCCGGGTTTGACGGCGCGGAAATGCCGCGTAACGTATTCACGGCTACCGGATTTTCCGGCGTGGGTATCAACCCGGACGACGTAGTTACGGACATGGACAACGTGGAAAAATACCTCAAACAAGATGAAGAATGCCAAGCCGCCATTGCCTCTGGCGCCGGAAATATACCGTCTATTAGCGAAATTAGAGGACTCTACAACAGTTTGGCAAATGATTTTACCGGTGCTACTTGTCAAGAAAACCATGATCAAATAATGGTCTCATATAATGCTCACTTGGGGCAAATAGAAAACAAATGTAACCAGATGAAAACCGCCTACCAAAATATTCAACAAGGTTGCGCTACGTTGGATATTGTTGTGAATGATGACCAGTGCCACTCCTTAACGTTTACGACGTATGC
>JAKSPG010000119.1 GCA_024405075.1 Elusimicrobiaceae bacterium
TAGCAGGAAAATGTCACTGGGCGGGAAAAGGACAAAATAAAAAAGCCCGCCTATAAAGCGGGCTTTTTAGGAGTGGAAAAAAATCTAATCCCCAATGGCTTGTTTTACCTTTGCAATAAAGTTTTGCAAATCAAACGGTTTGGAGCAAAATGCTTTCACCTGCGGGTATGCCACAAACATCTTTTCCGATTCTCCCAGAGCGGAAGAAACAATGACCGGAATGGAGGATAGTTGCGGGTCCTCATTCATAATGCGTACCAGCGTGGCACCGTCCAGCCCGGGGAGCATGACGTCCAAGATAATCAAATGAGGGTTTACTTGCTTAATGGTAGCCAAGGCATCCCGACCGGTTTGACATACGAAAACCTCGTATCCTTCCCGGGTAAAAAGAATCCGCAATAATTCTACAATGGCGGCTTCGTCTTCAATAATTAAAATTTTCTTTTTCATGGTTATTTTCCTTCACCCCTGCATATTTATTATACTTTTTTATATGACAAAAAAAAGTTTTAATGCTTCTGTCCTTCCACGCATGCGCTTATTTGCTTCTAAGCTGGTTGGGCGCGGAGATGCCGTGCTGGTAGGTTTTAGCGGTGGGGCTGATTCGGTTTGTTTATTACATTTTTTACACTATTTAGCAAAAGAAAAACACTTCCGCTTGGCGGCGCTGCACGTCAATCACGGGCTTCGTTCGGCGGCGGCGGCGGATGAACGGTTTTGTAAGACCTGGTGCGCGCAGCAGGACATTGAATTTTTTTCCGTAAAAACAAATGTCAAAAAAACAGCGCGCGAATTTAACTTAAGCCCCGAACATGCCGCACGCAAAGCGCGCTACGAGGAATTTACAAAAATAGCCCGCCGTTGGGGTGCTACCAAACTTGCCCTGGGGCATCATTTGGATGACCAGGCCGAAACTATTTTGCTTAATCTCTTGCGCGGTACCAAGGCCAAAGGGCTGGGTGGAATCCCTGTACGCCGGGTGTTAGCGAAAGGAATTGAAATCGTTCGCCCGCTTTTGTGCGTGACGCGTGCGGAAACGGAGCGTTACCTAATAAACAACAAGTTAACCCACATTACCGACGAAAGCAACTTTGACGATGCCTTCACCCGCAACTGGGTCCGCGCTACATTACTACCACTGTTAGAAACCAAACAACCGCAAATTAGGGCGCACCTGTCTGCCATGGCGCAGGAAATTGCCGTGCTGTGCAAAGCCAAAAAAACCGGCAACCGGGCTTAATCGGCTGATTTATCCGCTATCAATTTGATACTATATATCTATGGGTAGTATCGTACTGGAAAAAGCCCGCCAGGCGGGCATTGACGTAACAGGGTTGACTTTCCGCTCGCAGGAGGTGCGTCCTGGCTACGTATTTTTTGCACTTAAAGGGGCCCATGTGGACGGCAACCTTTTTATTCCACAGGCCGTGGCGAACGGAGCGGGGCTGGTTGTGTCGGCGCAATCCAAACAAAAAGACCTGTCCGTTACTTTCTACCAATCCGACGATATTGATAAAGACATGGCCGACGCCGCTTACGAATTTTATTCCCGCCCTTCGGACACACTAAACATGATTGGTATTACCGGTACGAAAGGCAAAACGTCTATTGCCTATTTGCTGGAAAGTGTTTTAGCGGCGGCCGGGCAAAAAGTGGGTGTGTTTGGTACGGTGAATTACCGTGTGGGGGGCCAAAAAATTTGCGATGCGCCCAACACGACGCCCGCGGCTTTGACGCTGTTTAAATTGCTGGCTCAAATGAAACAGCAACAAGCGCAAACAGTTGTTATGGAAGTTTCTTCCCACGCACTTGAGTTACAGCGCGTGCGACACATCTGGTACGATACGGCCGTTTTTACTAATTTACAGCGCGACCATTTGGATTTCCACCTCACGTTTGAAAATTATTTTGCCGCCAAGTGTAAACTCTTTGAAAATGTGGCCGACGTAAACAACCCTAAACCGATTCGTACGGCCGTTATTAATATAGACGACCCTTACGGGCAAAAACTGGCCGCTTTATTAAAGGGGCGCGTGCGGGTGGTTACCTTCGGACAGGAAAACGCGGCTGATTTTCGCGCAGGGCACGTGCGGGAATTTTTAACCCATACCGAGTTTGAAGTCAATGGCGTGTCGGCGCGTATCAATTTGCTGGGCAAACACAACGTGTATAACGCACTGGCCGCGTGGGCCGTAGCGGCGGCCAACGGTATTTCGCAGGAAGTAATTTTAAAAGGATTGTCCGGTTTGCCGGGTGTGCCCGGGCGCATGGAACGTATAGACGCGGGGCAAAACTTTTTTGCGTTTGTGGATTTTGCGTATACCAATGAATCGCTTTCCCGCGCGTTTGCCACGGTAGCACCTTTTAAGAAAGGAAAAATTTTAGTTGTATTTGGGTGCGGCGGCCAGCGCGACCGCACTAAACGCCCGCTAATGGGCCATACCGCGTGTTCGCAGGCGGACCGCGTTTTTCTAACCAATGACAACCCGCGCTGCGAGGACCCTAACCAAATTTTTGCGGATATTTTGGAAGGGATGAAAACGTTTTCCAATTATGAAATCATCCCCGACCGCGCACAAGCCATCCGCTGTGCGCTGGCCGCCGCCGGGCCGGACGATATTGTGATTGTGGCGGGCAAAGGGCACGAGGATTATCAGCTAATCGGCACGAAAAAAAATCACTTTTCTGACCAGGAAGTCGTGCGCAATTTTTTACAGGAGAAACACCATGTTTAAGCCGGATTTGTGGCGCGGAAAAAAAGCAGGAATTTTAGGGCTGGGTAAAAGCGGCCAAGCCGTAGCCAATTTGTTGCACGCGCAAGGCGTGAACGTATTTATCAGCGAGGAATCGCGCATTCCGCATGCGAATCTGCTGGGGCTGGCCCCCGGCATAACGGTGGAGACCGGCGGCCACAGCCAGGAGTTGTTTAAGTGTGATTTTTGGGTCAAAAGCCCGGGCATTCACCCCAAAACTCCGGTATTGCAAGAAGGGGCCAAACGGGGCATTCCTGTTTTTAGTGAGTTGGAAGTCGCCCTTGCTTTTGTGCCCAAAGGGGTACGTGTTTTTGCCGTTACGGGTACCAACGGCAAGACGACGACCACCGCGTTGTTAGGTGCTATTTTAAAATTGCACGCCAAAACGCAGCCACAGAAACATTTTGTATTTGTGTGCGGGAATATCGGCAGCCCGGTATCTTTATGTGTGGATCAAGTTAAACCAGGTGACGATATGGTCATAGAAGTATCCAGCTATCAACTGGAAGACAGCACCTACTTCCGCCCACACGTGGCGTGTTTGCTTAATATTACGCCGGATCATCTGGAGCACCACGGCGGTATGCGCAATTACATCAAAGCCAAAGGTAAAATTATCAGAAACCAACGCGCTAACGATGTGTTTGTGGTCAATGGCGCGGACGTGTCCTGTGCGGAACTTTCCGCCAAGGCCAAGGGGCGCGTGTTAGCTTTTTCCACCCAGCCCAAACATTTGCTGAAAACGGCGGTGTTTTTTGACGGCGATGAAATTGTATTTAGCGAGGGCTACCAAATCCGGCCGCCGCAACTGAAGGGAATCCACAATGTGGAAAATGCCATGGCCGCTGCACTCATGGCATTAAGCGTGGGTGTCAGCGCGGATACGGTACAAGATGCGTTTGACTCGTTTGAAGCGATGGAACACCGCATTGAACAGTTTGCTTATCACCGCGGGGTCGTGTATGTAAATGATTCCAAAGCGACGAATTTGGACTCTACCATTACCGCCCTAAAAAGTTTTGATAAATGCCGCAACATTTGGCTTATTTTGGGTGGGCGCGACAAAGGCGCTTCATACGAAATTTTGCGCCCGTATCTGACGGAGTATTGCAAATGTGTGCTGACTATCGGCGAAGCGATGGAGAAGATTGAGCGCGAACTCCCCGGCTACCCCGTTACGCGCTGTTACACATTGGAAAAGGCCGTAGAAACCGCGATGACGCAAGCCAAACGCGGCGACGTGGTATTGCTTTCCCCGGCGTGTGCTTCGTTTGACCAATTTAAGAGTTTTGAGGAACGCGGTAAAATTTTCAAGCGCTTGGTGGACGCGCGTATTTTTAAGGACCGCACCGCCGCATAGTTTTACTGCCGGCTTTGCCGCGTGCGTTTTACGCAAATTTATTTCCAACAAAGGTCATCTTCGTAGTTTTCGCAAGGTTGCCCACCAAATGCGCGTGCGGCGTTTTTGCAGCGGTCTGATTTACACTCTATTCTATACCCGGGCAAATCTCCTCCTACATAGCGCAGACGTTCTACGGAGCTTGACCAAAAGTAGAAATTAGCCCACGTTTGTTTATTTCGTAAAACGACGACGTAACTTCTTCCCGCACACTTAAAAGAGCAGCGGTCCGAAGATTTGCAATCCTCATCTGAGGCGGCAATATCTACATCCAAATCATTAAAAGTGAAATAAGTGCCGGCGGGCGGATAGCCGCCCTGTGCGAGTGCCGCTACCGCTTGCGCGTCCGTGAGTGTTTTTAATACCGGCATGACGCAGGACAGGGTAGCTTTGTCCACCGCTTTTTGATATTGCGGCAACGCCACCGCCGCTAAAATACCGATAATGAGAACAACCACTAACAGCTCAATAAGGGTAAAGCCTTTATTTGTTTGCATAGAAATCTCCTAAAAATAAAGCTACCAACA
>JAKSPG010000012.1 GCA_024405075.1 Elusimicrobiaceae bacterium
CTTATGGCGTAAAAAAACGGCTTTTAGGTTTGAAGCGAACTCCTACGGCCACTAGACCGAAAAACACAAAGAGCAAAAGCCAATCGTTTTTTATGCGCAGCATAATTGGCTTTTGCGGGATTTGCCGGGAGGCAAAGCGCGATTCTCCTAGAAGGCGTTTTTACCCTGCGGGCCGCCGCTTATCTATCACCTACCACTTAATTAAATTTCCCTTTCACCTTGTTACGTTACATCAAAAAAAACAGCCACTTATGGCGTAAAAAAACGGCTTTTAGGTTTGAAGCGAACTCCTACGGCCACTAGGCCGAAAAACACAAAGAGCAAAAATCTCGTCGTAAAAATAAACATGCCGTCTTTTCAAAAGTGTTATAATGTAACCACATGAAACGCTTTTTAATGCTTCTCTTACTTACTTCAGCCGCGGCGTGCAGCTCGCTGTTCCCTTACAAGGATCAAAGCGTGGATTTTCTACACGATATGGAAAAATCACCCGACGATTACTTGGGGCAGGTGGTTTCGTTTAGCGGAGAAGTGCGCGGAATAAACGAAGACGCCCTCCGTGCGCGATTGGTACTTAAAATCGCCGTGCCGCTGTATTACTACACGGCGGAAAAAAATTCACCTTCATATGAGTTATTGCTGGTTACGTTTGATAAAAAATCAATACCGCAAATGACGGGCATTAAACGCGGACACGAGCTAAAAATTTTGGCCCGGGTAGCGGGATATGAAACACGGACGAATTTAATCGGGACCCAGGTTAGTGTACTGCACTTAAAAGCATTTGCCCTGGCGGACCGCACCACACACCAAGATTTTTTCCGCCCGGAAGCCCCCCAACGACAGCTGTACGAATCATGGAAAACAGGACGACTCTTTTTTAAGGAATATCCCGCCGATATTGAAAAAAAATACGCGGTTTCTTCTCCCGCGCTATCCCCCGAACGCCCCCCTATAACTACAAAAGAAAAAGACATTGTATACGACGAAGAAGACCCACCGTTTGATGTAAATGCACCCGCCGCCAATGACAAAAATTAGCCAAAAGAAAACCCCGCATGAAGCGGGGTTTTCGTTCTCGTAAAAGAGAATTAGTCGTTGCTAACCGGGCCGGGGCAATCGCCAGTTACACCGGTGCTGCAGCATTTGTGGCTGGCAACAGCGTCCACACCGCAGAAGTCGGCGCACAAGGCATCGCCATTATCATCTGCACCCGTGCAGGTAGTGTCGTTGCTCGCATAGAAGCGGGTCAAGCTATATTTATACTGCAAGGTGCCGTTAGACGAAGCGCGGGTAGCCGTGGCTTTACCGCTGGTGTAATCGGTTCCGGAAAGTTCAATTCTAAAACCGTTACCATTGGTACCGTTGGTCGGGTTACCTTTGGTGTAGAACACAGAACCGGTTGCGCCTTTGGGGGCCACGTCCAACGCCGTAAAGGCGGCGGTGTACCGATTGATTTGCAAGTATTTGCGTTGTTCAGCTTGGGCAATATTACCAAGCAAGGTTACCGCTTCAGACATTCTGGAGCGTTCTACCGCTTTGAAGTATTGCGGCAAGGCCATAGCGGCCAAGATCCCGATGATGAGAACCACCACCAAGAGTTCAATCAGGGTGAAACCCTTATTAGTATTCATAAAACCTCCTACAGTTTTATATATATTTTGGTAACCCACCAGGGGGCTACCTTTTTAGTGTAGCAGTAATAAAGATAAAAATCAAGCTTTATTTTTTATTTTTTTGGGCCAAAACTATTTATCAAAATTAATCCGCTCTTTTTCTACTACAAGCGGCCGCCGTAGCACCTGGGTTAAAATCGCCCCGATATATTCGCCCAGTATGCCCAAAAACACCAACTGCACCGACGCAAAGAACAACACTGCCAGCAAAATTGGCGCTGTGCCCATAGGGAATTTATCCCAAAAGCAAAGTTTCAGTAGCAGGTACACACACGCCAACAAAAAGCTGGTTAACCCCAGGGCAAACCCACCCAATGCCGCTAACCGCAACGGCACTTTGGAATGGTTGGTAAACCCAATCATAGCGTTGTCGTATAAGGTGTAAAAATTATTTTTGGTAAATCCGCTTTTGCGTACCGGTTGTTTGAAAGAAATTAGTTTTTTGGCATATCCCAGTTCGCACACCAAACCGCGCAGGTACGGGTACGGATCCGCCAACCGGCGCAGGGTATCTACCACACTTTTATCAAACAAACCAAATCCGGTACAGTTAGCCACCAACTCGGCCCCGGAATCGTTTACCAAATTAAGTAACCAATAATATAATTTGCGAACAGCAAAGAAAAGTTTGTTTTCAAAGCTCTGCTCTTTCTGCCCCAGCACGACAGGAAAACCTTCTTCCCACCCAGCCAAAAACGCACTGATGAGTTCGGGCGGGTCTTGTAAGTCAGAGGCTAAATAGATAACAGCATCCCCGTACGCTTGCAAAATGCCGTAATACGGGCTTCGGATATGGCCGAAGTTACGCGCGTTGGCAATTACCTTAAGCCGTTTGTCTTGCGCTGCCAGTTGGCGCAACACTGAAAGGGTGTTATCGGTAGAAGCGTTGTCCAAAATGATTTGTTCGTAATCATATTTATCCGCCCACTTTGCCATTTCGGCTTTGACGGCCTGATAAAGCGGGGAAACGTTGTCCTGCTCGTTAAACGCGCTAGACACGATGGATATTTTTTTCTTCATGGGACGCGGCCTCCTTTTTTACAATGGGATGAACGGTATATACGCAAATATCACGGCCAAAAACTAACGGAGCGCCATCTTCATCAATATCATTTTCAACCGCTGTATAAATGAGGTGTATATGGGAACATAGCGGCATCAAAATGGGAGCCTTGGGCGTTTGACGCCACGTATCAGCCGCATTTTGTTTAGTCAGGCGGATAATTTCCAACTTACGTTGCGGCGGAACATAATAGTTAAACATATAAGGTAAAGCCGCATCCGGGTAGCCGGTACGTGCCATATCTACAAATACACGCGGAGCTTGCATTTTTTCCGTTAGGTACCAAAACGCCTCCCGCAGCCCCGTATATTCCGCCCAGTGCAAATGATCTAATTCCAAGTACGAATGAACCCAACATACCAGTAACAACGGCCACAACACCAACCACGCGGCATGTTGCTTGTACAGATGAACTAAAAATTCCGCCAGTAATAAAAGTAGTACCGGCATGGCAGGTAAAAAGTAGCGGTCCAACCATAAATTATAACGCGTAGAAATCACACTTAGTACAAGTAGTAGCAGTAATATTTGCCCTAACGGCAACATGACGTCAACCCGTTTGAAAATCTCTTTTTTGTCTGTAAACGCCAGCGACACAAGCGCAATAATACTTGCGTACAACATAACCGTAAAAACGCGAATGGACCCCAGCAAAAACTCCAGCGCATCCAGGGTAGCTTTAAGGACCGGTGTAGCAAACCACCAGGAACTGCCGGGCCGGCTCATAAACCAAAGCGTATGTATAAGCCAAAAACTCCACACAACAAATACGGCGGCCGTTCCCCAAAAGGTCCACGCACGCCCGGTTTTATAACAACAAGCATAAATAAATAAAATAAGTGCCGCGGCAAAAAAGAGTGCCGCACAAAAATAATGGCTATACGCGCCTGCAAGTCCTGCCCCAAAAAACCACATCCACTGGCTCACAGCCGGGACTTGACGACGGCACAAATAGTCCAATAGCGTCAAAGCCTGAAGCGAAAAAACCGTCGTACACAAAATAGCTAACGAATACGTCCGCACAATTGCTCCGTAAGCTACCAAAATAAACGCCCCGGACATAAGTGTAACAAAAATCCACTTTTTAAGTAACGACCAATACTTAGGAGCAAATACCCACACCGACACTACCGCTAACGCCCCTAATAAAGCACTGTAGAGGTGAAGCCAAAAAGGCGTGAACGGAAATATACGCGTCCACCCCCAAAGCGATACGTTAAAAAGCGGCAAATTTACATCCTGTAGTAGCATTTCCTTCCAAATAAAAGAAAGAGGCAACGTAGGCCAGGCCGTAACGGCGGAGTATAATTCGTCGTATTGAAACCCGTTAGTCAAATGCGCAAAACGCTGCCCAAACATATACAGCGCCACCGCCGTGGAAACCGCCACACAAACAGCTGTTATAATGCGTGCACAAGAGCTTTCCACGCGTTGTATACGAGCCCGGGTCTGCTCCTGCTTAAGGAAAGATTTAAGTTTTGCAAACATAATTACAAGGAGAAAGCCGTGCGCGGATCCGGCGGTAATTCTGACGGCAATTCCACACCCATAAAATCGGTGCACAAGGTTTGGTTTTTATCGTTCTGAATATGCGGAACACAATACACCATTTTGTCTTCAAAGGGCTGAATAATGGAATAGTCGTATTTATCAGACCCCACCCGGTCTGCCGTGATAAACCAGTGTCCGCCTATCTCTTCAAAATAGACTTTGTAGCCCTGCCGGGGCTGTCCGTCGGGGTCTTTACCGCGGGTATAAAAAATAGTATTTTCCGACCCATTAGCATACGCATTATCACTCGAGGGGGTACGTACATACACAGGAACAGCATCCAATAAATGCCAATACTTGGTATAATGGTGCCGGGTAAGTAACGAGCGTTCCTGCGCGGATAGTTCGGTCCCCAACAATGCTAATACATCGGAAATACGCATGCGCTCAATGGCGCGCTCATAGTACGAAAACGCCATGGCCGCCAATATCGCCACAATCAATATGGCCACTACCATTTCCAATAATGTAAAACCACCCTTTTTTTGTATCAACATACACTCTCCTAGATGTTCCCTAACAACAGCCAAAACAACCCCAAAAACACCACACACAAAAGTAACTTCATCAACCCCAGGTGATTTTTGAGGAAGTCGTTAAACCGCTTGGACTCACACCCTAGTAACGCAAGCACAAACACAGCCACCAGTGGCAAAATAAACATCAAATTGTAAACAATCAAATAGAACACGGCACAGACACGGAAAGCCGGGTCTTGCATAATTAGCACGCACGTGGGCACATAGACCTGCCCCGTACACACAGCTTCCACCAGCGACACGCCAAACCCTACCGCCAACGCACAAAGCGTCAAACGCCACAAACTTTTATTGCCTTTGTCGCGCAGAAAAAAACCCATGATTTTGTGGATACGCGTTTTATTTGAAAGGGACAACTGCAGAATCATACCGTCGGATTTTTTCGTTTTGAGGTAGACGTAAAAATCGTACAACGCCAACACAAAAAACAGCAAACATAAACCCGCCGTTAAGATATAAAACGTTTTAATCACGTACGCAAAACCGCGCAATGCATACAAAAATTTAAATACGCCTATTCCTAAAAGCAAATACGCGCAAAACACAGCCGCGCAATAAGCAGTCCCCACTACAATAATTTCCCGACGAGTATATTTGTATACCGTTAAGAACGAGATAAAAAATACAATCACCGCAAACGCACACGGGTTAACGCCGTCCACCAGCCCAGCTACGATAATGGCCCACCATGTAATCTGTTTAAAAGCCTCGCGCGTTTGCTCTTCGCCGGCAGCTTGCGTTTGCACAACGGTTTTTTCGTGAAGCAGCAGCGCCTTTTCTATGGCGGTCTCGGCATACGTGCCGATTTCGGTCGGGTAGCCCATTAGAAACGTACTGCCTACTGCCGCGGCCGGATAGCCAAGGTTTTTATCGGGGATGCCATAAGCTTTAGCCGTTTGGGCAAAAATTAAATGGTTGCCGTCTTGCGTGATGTCATACTCGGAGAAAGCAACCTTATCTTTGTATTTTTCTTTTAGTTTACCCCAGTACTCCGATTTTAGTTTATTGCAATGCACGCAAGAGGGGCTGACAAATAACGCAAATTGTAGTTTTTCCTGCGTGGGCGCAGCCGCCCGGGCCACCGACGGGAAAACGGCGGAAAACCCCACTAGGAAAATACCGACTAACCAAGCAAATTTCTTCATAAAAACCTCATAATTTAACGAAGGTGGAAATACCACTCATCACCATATCTACCGACATCAAAATTAAGATCATCCCCGTCAACCGTTCAATGGCCGCCAACCCGCGTTTGCCCAATAATTTGCTAAGCGGGAAGGAACACATCAAAATAACGGAATTGATAATAGAAGCCACTATCACCGCAAACAACGTCAGCATTTTGGGTTGTTGGGCTGCGGTAATCATGACGATAGAAAGTGCCGCCGGGCCCGCCACCAGCGGAATGGCCAGCGGCACAATAAAGGGCTCATCCTCTTTGGGGTCATTTTTCGGTTCTTCTTCGTTACCGAAAACCAATTTAACCGAGATAATAAATAAAATAATTCCGCCTGCAATACTCAGCGAATACTCCTGAATACCAAACGCGCGCAAAAACCACTTACCCAAAAAGAGGAATGTTACCATAATAAATAGCGCAATTACTAATTCGCGGATGAGCACAATTTTACGACGTTCGGGTGCTACTTTTTTAAGTGCGGCAATAAACAAGGGAATGTTGCCAAAACCGTCCATCACTAATGCAATCGTAATAACCGAAGAAATAAAAGAATCCATACACACCTCTACTGCCGGCCCGTCCTTACCGGTCGGGCGGCCCATATGGTATAGTATACCAAAAATTGACCGCCTGCGCCCGTCCTGGCGAGCTAACCTTTTTTACCGGTTGTGCATGCGTATACGTCCCCCCCAATTTTTGGTAAGATAATAATATGTTTGATGAACCCAAAAATAATGTCGTGCGAATTATTAAATGGTTTGTGTTAGCCACGCTCATCGGCGTGGTGGTGGGCACGTTGGATGCGCTGTTTCTAAAAGCGTTGGATGCTTCCATTCGCTGGCGCAATACTATCCCTTATTTTTATTTAGGTTTGCCGCTTGCGCTGTACGTAGTGGCGTTGCTTTCACGCAAAGTGGCCCCGCGGCACAAAGATTATTCTACCGATGCAGTTATACATAAAATCAATGCTTACGAGCCGGTTTCGTTTATTTCCATTGTAAAAGGGTTTTTCCTATCCATCTTTACCATGGTAACCGGCGGCTCGGCCGGGAAGGAAGCCCCGTGTGCCGATGTGGGGGCTGGGATTTCTTCCCTGCTGGCCCGTGGGTTAAAAATGAATTTGCAGGACCAACGCAAACTGATGATTTGCGGCGTCAGTGCCGGTTTTGCGGGCGTATTTGGCGTACCGATATCGGGGGCGTTATTCGGGCTGGAAGTATTATGGGTAGGACATATTTTTTACGAAGTCATGTTCCCCGCGCTGGTAGCCGGAATTACATCGTTTCAGATTACCTCTTTATTAGGCGTAAACTACATTTACCACCCGCTTCATTTTGTGCCTGTATTTTCAGAAAAATTCTTTATTAAGATGATTATCGCCGGGATGTGCTTCGGGCTGATATCCGTATTATTTATTGAAATTTCCAAATTCATGCGGGTGTTGTTTCGTTACCTGGTGCAACGATTTCACCTATTCGCCACGTGCGTAATAGGCGGCTTATTGCTTATTGTAATTGCCTATGCCACGTCGCCTTTGTATTTAGGCCTGGGGCTGGCCGGTATTGACGGACCGTTAAGCGGCGCGCCGCTGGAGTCCCCTTTTGGTTTTCTGTATAAGATTCTCACGACCTCTATCACATTTGCGGCCGGCGGGGTGGGTGGTATTGTAACGCCGATTTTCTTTGTGGGTGCCCAGGCCGGGGCCATGCTCTCCGACTTTCTAGCCGTAGACTCGGCCACGCTGGCCGCGTTGGGGTTGGTATCGGTGCTCGCAGGTTGTGCCAATACGCCGCTGGCGGCCAGCATTATGGCCATTGAGCTTTTCGGCGCAGATATTGCTCCGTACGCGGCCGTGTCGTGTGTGATTAGTTTTTTGGTGACCGGACAGCAAAGCGTCTACCCCAGCCAACGCATTTCGTGGGATAGCGGTAAAACGGTAGACCAACACCCGGCCGCGCCTGTCAACTATGGCCGCCGGGCAACGGACCAAACCTCCACCCTTCCCCGTAAGACCTTATTTAAAAAAGCCTGGCGGGAAATGACACACCATTTAATTCCGCACCGTACCGATAAAAAATCTTAGCGGACAGTTTTCTTTCTTGTTACAGCCCGGTTTAATTCGTTAAACCGGGCTGTAATTTTGGCAGGCCGGCAATTTTTCCTTGACAAATCAAAAAAAAAAACGATAATGTAGGTAGTTTTATTTTTAGGAGAATTTTATGCAAACAAAAAAAGGTTTTACTCTTATTGAACTTCTCGTCGTCGTACTCATCATTGGCATACTCGCTGCGGTAGCTCTGCCGCAGTATCAAAAGACAGTGGAAAAAGCTCGGGCCGTAGAAGCAGTTACAATTTTGCAAGCTGTCAGTAACGCACAAGAAATATATTATTTAGCTAACAACGAGTACGTTACAACTGCCAATTTGGAAGAATTGTCTCTTGAAGTGCCGACACAGACAAACTTTTATCAAATAGGATGCACATGGCACGGAACGTGTCTCGCAACTCCCGCTGACACCGAAAAACACCCTTCGTTTGAATTTTACCTTCAACACGGCAATGCAAGTTTGTGGCGCGGGAAACACTGGTGCAGAGCAATCACCGTGGGAAGCCTGGCACAGGAAATATGCAAATCCATGGGAAAGCTAGATCAAGATACAGGTCTAGGAGCCCTGGGAACCCATTACATTATTAACTAACAAAAAACGCACAAAACAAATTTTGTTTTGTGCGTGTAGTAAAAAATTAGCAAACACTATTTTTTAGTTACTTCCTGGCCTTTGGGGGTATCTTTTACCACATACCCCGCGTGCAAAATAGCGTCGCGCAACTCGTCCGATTTCTTCCAATCTTTGGCTTTACGCGCCGCGGCCCGTTCGTCCAGCAACGCTTGCACTTCGGTGGGGATTTCCGCTCGGGGCCTTTCCGTTTCTACCAGCAAATCAAGTGCCAGTATCGTATCGGCAAACGCCACACAAGCGCGTTTTTCGGCCGCTGTTAAATCCGCACTGCGTAACACTTCCCACACCAATGCTAATGCTTTGGGCGCGTTCAAATCGTCTTCCATCGCGGCGATGAATTTATCTTTCCACGCTTGGACGTTGGGCGTGAGTTGTTGTTCTGCACCTAATTGTTTGACGGCAGAACGCAAGTTTTTTAAACTCTTGGCGGCACTGTCCAAACTTTCGTACGAAAATTCCAACTGCGTGCGGTAATGCGCTCCCAAACATAAGTAGCGGTACGCCAACGGCTCATACCCTTTTTCGCGTAGCACATCCACCGTCACAAACGTGCCGCCGGACTTAGACATTTTGCCCGAGCGTAAAATTAAAAATTCGCCATGCACCCAGTAGTTGACGTATTTTTTCCCGGTGGCGGCTTCGCTCTGGGCGATTTCGTTAGTGTGGTGAATCATCACGTGGTCAATGCCGCCACAATGGATATCCAGCGTGTGGCCCAAATACTTCATGGCCATGGCCGAGCACTCAATATGCCAGCCGGGGAAACCGACTCCCCACGGGCTGTCCCACTCCATTTGGCGTTTTTTATCTTTGGGGGAAAATTTCCACAAGGCAAAATCGGTCGGGTTGCGTTTTTCGCCACTCATTTCCACGCGCGCGCCACCCTGTAAACCGTCCAAATGCGCCCGGCCGACCAGCGCGCCGTAACGCTCAAATTTAGACGTATCGTAATAAATCCCGTCTGACGTGCGGTACGTGTACCCTTTTTCTTCCAACGTTTTGACTAGATCAATCATTTGCGCAATATGCTCGGTGGCTCGGCTGATAACCGTAGGCCGTGTGCAGTGCAAGGCATCGTAATCTTGCCAAAATTTTTGCTCGTAGAATTTAGCGATGTCCCACGCGCTTTTACCTTCGCGCGCCGCGCCTAGCTCCATTTTATCTTCACCTTCGTCGCCGTCGGACACCAAATGGCCCACATCCGTTACGTTCATCACGTGTACAAGCGGATAATGCAACCGAATGGTGCGGGCCAGTAAATCTTCAAAAATGTACGTGCGCAAATTGCCGATGTGCGCATAGTTATACACCGTCGGCCCACAGCAATACATCGTTACCCGCGTAGGTTGTTGCGGAACAAATTCTTCTTTGCGCCGCCCGGCCGTGTTGTATAAGCGGATCATAAATTAGCCTCTTGCAATAAACCTTGGTACGTGCTGTAAATGGTTTGGAAAAACAAGCTGCAGGCTTTTTGCCCGTTGTCGTTGGCAGAGCGTTCGCTCATGCGGCAGTGTATTTGCACGTCGGAAAGCGGATTAACAGCCCCCACACTGCTTAACGCGTACGTAAACCCTGTGGGTTGGTAAGCGCGCAGGGCTTTGGCATAGGCGGTATCTACGGCTTTTCTGAAAAGCGGCATTTTCTTATCGGGGATTTGACCCAACTGAAATTTGCGCGAAGAAACCGTGATCACCACATCGCCGTAGCGGCTGTAGGAACTGGTTAATTTTTCGGAAGTAAAATCTTCATCATCTCCTAATTCTTCATCCTGCGATTGGGTGGCCGCGGTATTTTGCGCGGTAGGCACGGAGGAGGTAAACTCATAATACGCTTCGTTCCCGTTATAATGCGCGTAATTGATGCCCTGGGTTACTCTTTTGCTGCTGCGAAATGAAGTTCCCCCGTTGCATGCACATAAAAGGGCAATTACTACCCCCCCTACAAACAACTTTTTCATACTTACTCCTGTGATGTAATCTTGACCGTAGCCACTGCGTGGCACATGGCCGCTTCGCCGCGGCCGATTTCGCCTACCCGCTCGTGACTTTTGGATTTAAAACTGACGTTGGCAAGCGGTATTTCAAACACGCGCGCCAAACTTGCACGCACCGTATCGTAATGCGGCTTGATTTTGGGTTCTTCGGTGATCAGGGTGGCATCTATATGTTCGATTTCCGCCCCGTGCCCGCGCAATACTTCCAGCACTTTTTTGGCAATCGTTACGCTGGAAATACCCTTGATGGACGCATCCGTCGGCGGGAACAAAATACCAATTTCCCCCGCACACACCGCACCTAACAGCGCATCGCAAATAGCGTGTAAGACCACATCGCCGTCGCTATGACCCAAAAAGCCTTTCGTGTGGGCAATTTCCGCCCCGCCAATAAATAATTTACGCCCCGGCTCCATGCGGTGCAAATCAAAACCAAAACCTGTACGGTGTGTTACTTGTTTTTCCACCAGTGCCTCCGCAAAAATTAAATCTTCCGGCGTGGTAATTTTGATATTTTTATAGTCCGATTTTACCAGCCGCACCTTAACGCCTGTTTTTTCCACCAGTTGCGACTCGTCGGTGGCGTCTGTTTGCGCGCCGAACTTTTCCAACGCGTTTTGCAACACTTCGCGCCGATATGCCTGCGGCGTTTGGGCCGCCCACAAGGTGGAACGGTCCAACGTGCGGGTGACAAAATCTTGCTCGCCTGTTTTGATAGTATCCTTGACAGGCACGGCCAGCACTGCGGCCCCATAAGTTTGCGCCGTTTGCAAGCAAGCGGCAATGTGTTGGGGGTTAACTAACGGGCGCGCCCCGTCGTGCACGGCCACGGTATCTGCTTGCGGGTCCACGCAGGCAAAACCGTTTTTAACTGATTCCAGCCGCGTATCTCCCGGTAGTGCATACGTTACCGCATCGGCGTACGGTGCTAATGCCGGGCGGTTTTCGGGCGGCGTAACAACGATAATTTGCCGCACCGCCGGCACTTGCTTAAAAGCTTCTATCGTACGCGCCAGCGCGGGTTTGCCGCCCAGCGGAAGCATCTGCTTGGGGCGGCCCATGCGGCTGCCGCTACCTCCCGCTACAATCACTACAGACGAAAACCCTGCCGGATGCTGCATAAAAATGTTATTTGACCTTGGCAAAAATCATACGGCCGGAAGAAGTTTGTAAAATGGAGTACACGGCTACTTCCACCCGTTTACCGATAGAACGGCGGCCGTCTTCCACAACTACCATAGTGCCGTCATCTAAATAGCCGATGCCTTGCTCTTTTTCTTTGCCTTCTTTCATCACGAATAAAGACATGCTTTCCCCGGGTAATACCACCGGTTTAAGAGCCGTAGTTAAATCAGCGATGTTTAACGCAATTATATTTTGCAGTACCGCTGCTTTGTTTACGTTAAAATCTAATGTGACGACCTCGGCATCTAAACTTTTAGCCAATTTGACAATACGCTCCTGCGCGGTGGGAGCTTTGACGTTTTTGTTAGTAACACGTACGGTAATCTCTTTGAGTTCTTGCAGACGGGCCGCTACATCCAACCCGCGGCGGCCGCGCGCGCGTTCCAACGGATCGTTAGACGAAGCCATTTTGTTAAGTTCATCCAACACAAACACCGGTAGTACGATGATACCCGGTAAAAAGTTGATTTCGCACAAATCCACGATGCGCCCATCAATAAGTGCGGTGATATCTGCTACTTTTAAGTGATGCCCTTTGAGAGAAAGTCCTTCCAACTCACGCGATTTAAAGATACTGGCTACCACGCCGAAAACAAGTAGTCCGATTTTAATTTTAGAAGCATACAACATCCACCAAGCCAGGGCTTCTTTATGTTCCAAACGGACCACGCTGTAATCCAAGAGCGCAAAGAGCATATAACCCATTAAGAACCCGGTACAAACAATCATAATTTTAATCAAGCGCAGGCGTTTAAAAAGCACTTCCCCCGCTACGACGATTGCCCCACACAAAAGCCCGCCGAGCAGCGTCATCCAATCCTGCTTGATAAAATCATAAGTCAAAAGCGGAAAAGCCACTAACGTAGCGAAACGAAAAATCCAAATTGGCATACAACCTCCTAGAAAATTTGGGGACAAGAATCCCCTTTATAAAGTCCCTTATATTTTAGCACTTTTTAAGGAAAGGATGAAAGCAAATCAAATGCAAGAATGCCCCGGATCTACCTGCCGGATTACCCCAGAAACCGGAAAAACGGATTTTGCTTGACATATCAAAAAAAAAACGATAATGTAGGGAGTTTTATTTTTAGGAGATTTTCTATGCAAACAAAAAAAGGATTCACTCTTATTGAGCTGTTGGTGGTTGTTTTAATTATCGGCATACTGGCCGCCGTAGCCCTGCCGCAATACCAAAAAGCCGTAGAAAAATCACGCGCCACACAAGCCGTTACGTTGTTAAAATCGCTCGTCCAAGCGCAGGAAACGTATTATTTAGCCAATGGCTCTTTCGCTACTCAATTGGATGAATTATCCATAGAGATTCCATGGAACGGTTCTACGTATTGGCGGGGTGGTGTTGAAATTAGCGACGTACGCTCTAATCAAGATTGGGCGGTTGAATTATTCGCTAATAGTACCATCCACGGGATATTCGTAGGTCGTATATCAGGGAAATACCAAGGCACAGGATTTGTTTTTTATTTTAACGGGGTAGATAATGATCATCAAATCCTTTGCGCAGAACGTGAGAGCGGCGCTACACATTATACTGGCGTAGCGGGAGATTACTGCCAAAAAATCATGCGAGGCACCTATACATGGACCTCTGGATTACGGGCATATACGCTACCTTAATTTAACCGCCAAATCGTTTAAGTCGTTTAGTTCGCAAAGCGTTATGCCACCCGATTTGGGCTTTTCGTTCTTGGACAAAACGGCTGTGTAGGCTTTTTGAAATCCCAATCGGCGGGCTTCTTCCAGCCGTTTATCTACGCGCGGTACTTTGGCTACTTGCCCCAAAATACCTACTTCGGCCATAAAAACGCTATCGTGCGCGATCGGAAAATCTTTGCACGAGCTAATCACCGCCGCGCAAATAGCTAAATCCAACGCCGGGTCTTTGAGTTTTACGCCGCCAGCTAAACTGACAAAAATATCTTTGTTATCCAGCGAAAGCCCGATGTGTTTTTCAAGTGCGGCAAAAAGCATCAAGCAACGGTTTAAGTCCACGCCCGTCGCTACACGCCGCGGATACGGGAAACGCGTGGGCGAAACAAGCGCTTGCACTTCAGTTAGTAGCGGGCGCGAACCTTCCAGCGAAAGTGAATACGCACGGCCTTTTAACGCGCGCTCGCGCGACGTTTCGGCAAAAAATTCACCGGCATTTTCCACCGATACCAACCCTTGTTGCGTCATACGAAATAGGCCAATTTCGTCAGTAGAACCAAAACGGTTTTTGTGCGGGCGCAAAAGACGCAACACATTATCTTTTTCCGTGTCAAAATAGAGCACGCAATCTACCATGTGCTCCAAAATTTTCGGTCCGGCCAGCTCGCCGTCCTTGGTTACGTGCCCGAGTACAAACGTGATAATCCCTTTGGGTTTACAAAGGCGCACGAGTTCACTGGTGCATTCGCGCACTTGCGCTACCGTACCAGCCGAGGAAGTAAACTCCGGGTGATACACGGTTTGAATGGAATCCACAATCAGCACATCGGGGTTGACGTTGGAAACAGACTCCACAATTTTTTGGATGTCCGTCTCACAATGCAGGAAAATGTTATCGCTCTTTACGCCTAAGCGTTGCGCGCGGCCGGAAATTTGCCCGGTACTTTCTTCACCGGAAATATACAGCACTTTGTAAGTCTTGGCTAGTTCTGCCGCCACTTGTAACATGAGCGTAGATTTGCCAATGCCCGGCGCCCCGGCCAGTAGCGTCAGCTGGCCTTTCACCAGTCCGCCGCCCAGCAAGCGGTCAAACTCGCCGATGTGGGTTGGAATACGGGTTTCTTTGACGGCTTGGCTTTGCGAAAGCGGAACCACCTCGGACGAAAAATCCGTAAAACTGCGCGTACGCGCAGGAGCTTTCTTGCTCTCTTGCGCTTTGACTTCTTCCACTAACGAATTCCACTCCCCGCACTCCGGGCATTTGCCCGCCCACTTGGGGGATTCAAACCCGCATTTTTGACACACAAAAACCGTTTTGAATTTCATAACTATCTAGACCCGGCCATCGCCGCTAAGCCAAAGAACGAGGAAATGTCCTGGTCGTTAAATGACACATTGGCCTTGAGGGCAAATTCGTTTGTCTCCAGCACGTCGCGCGCCCACGCTCCCACGGTGAAATAACGGTTGAAGCGGAAGTCCACCCCGTAGCTCAAGTTGGCTTTGTTAAAGTCGCGCCCGTTAATGGTGCGGTCGCGTCCCCAGTCGGAAAATTCCCCAGCAAACGTAAAGCGGTTAAGGAAATCGGTGCGGTAGAACGGCGTCAACTCCAACGCCACCCCGCCTGCACCGCGGATAAGGCCGGCGGAAAATTTGGCCCATTCGTTATACAATCCAAGGCGCACATCAAACTTATTACGTTCTAAATAATCCTTGCTACCCAGGCGGTCATCCTCGTTACCCAAGTTAGCCATACCTACACGGTAAAACGTGTACCCGCTGGAAGGGAAGATCTCCAAGGCCAAGTCACTAGACGACACGTGCGATTCCGGACGATAGAAATAGTCAAAATCCCAATACACTTGGAAGCGGCTCATCTTACCCACGAAAGTTTTTACTTCCGCCATGGTATCTTTCAAATCGGTTACGCTTTCTTTGACTTCTTGCTGCATTTGCGGGTCTTTAATCAAACTGCCGATGACCCCCTCGCCTTCGTTAATGCTGGTAATTAACGCATCTGCTTTAGCCATTAAATCGTTTAAGCGCAGGCTGGCAGAATCCAAATTTTGCATGGTGCGCGTCATGTACGGGCGCAAGGTAGCCACCATTTGGTTTAAGTTGGCAGACAACTGTCGCACTTCGGCCATGGTGTCGTTAAGCCGCGCACCGAAAGCGCCCTGATTGTTGACACTGTCCACAAACTCCTTGATACTCGTCATGGTTTGCGTCATCATAACGTCCAGCGGCAGTTCGTTTAAACCGTTTAGATAGTCCCCGTTTTTATACACGGGCGCGTTTAGGTCTCCCTGTACCACTTTGACGTACTTGGAACCGATAATCCCCGTCATCACCACGGAAAATTGCGCCCCGCGGTGTAAATCAATCCCTTGATTGATTTCCGCCACGACTATCACATCGCCGTTTTCAATTTTAATGTTTTTCACTTTCCCCACTTCCACCCCGGAAAGTTTCACCGGCGCTTTAACCGGCAGGCCGGAAACATCGGCAAATTTGACGTTTAAATCATACGTGCGTGTAATGGATAGCCCACCCAAAAAATAGAGCGAAAAGCCAAACACGGCTAGTCCTAATACAGTAAAAATACCTAATTTTGTTTCTGCGTTCATGAATATATCCCTTTGTAATTGGAATGGTTAAACAGCTACTCCCGCATGAGCTTCATTTGAATCGGCCCGTGACTGGAGCCGTTAACAAACTGTTTGACATACGGGTTATCCGTTTGGCGGAACTCCTGCGGGGTTCCGTAAAGCAAAATTTTACCTTCATACAAAAAAGCAATGTAATCGGCAATTTTAAAGGCCGAGTGCATATCATGCGTAATTACCACCGAAGTAACCCCCAGCTTGGCTTTTAAATCCAGTACCAAGTCGCTGATGATGTCGGACATAATTGGGTCCAACCCGGTGGTGGGCTCATCATACAAAATTACCTGCGGGCTTACCGCCAGCACACGCGCCAGTGATACGCGTTTTTTCATCCCGCCGGAAAGTTCGCTGGGGTTTAGTTTGGCTACGTCCTCTTTAAGCCCTACCAGGGCCAGCTTTTCGCGGATGATTTTGGGATACTCGCTGGCAGGTACATCGGTTAAATATTTAAGACCAAACGATACATTTTCCCCCACGGTCATGGAGTCAAACAACGCCCCCTCCTGGAACAAATACCCAAAGTGTCTGCGAATAGCGGCCATTTTAATTTCACTGTGGATACGGGTGATGTCTTTACCGTTTACCAAAATCTGCCCGCTGGTCGCGTCCTCCAAACGCATGAGGCATTTAATCAGCGTGCTTTTACCGCAACCTGAACCACCCAAAATGCAGGTTACTTTGCCTTCCTCAATATTGAGGTTGACGTTTTTGAGTACTTGCTTATCGCCAAAATTTTTTTGCAGGTTGCGTATTTCTATCATAGTTAAATTCCAAAAGCCGTCAAAATGGCTGTTAAGAAATAATCCAGCACCAAAATAAGCACAATCGTTGTTACTACCGCGCCGGTGGTAGCTTTACCGACTCCTTCCGCACCGCCGCGCGTGCTGATGCCTTTGTAACAACAAACGGTACCAATCATAAAAGCAAAAATAAACGACTTAATAAATCCGTGCATAAAGTCCGATACCCCCATAAAGGTGGTAATATCGGTTAAATAGACCTCGCCGGGAACACCCAGTGCATATG
>JAKSPG010000120.1 GCA_024405075.1 Elusimicrobiaceae bacterium
TGTGCCTATACCGTCGTTCCCAAAGGCATTAGCGTGCGGGCGGAGGACGGCTCGCGCGTGAGTTTAAATGCCTTGTGGTTACGGCGGCAAACTACCAAATTTAACGGAGTGCCGTATATCGTCCAGCGGGCCGCGCAGGCGGTGTATTCGCCGCAAGGCCGCGCGCAAACCCGGGCGGCTATTGATATATACCGCCAAAATGCCGTTACTATTCTATCTGCCGTGCGTCGCTGCGGCTTGACCGCTTACGGAGGGGAAAATGCCCCCTATATTTGGTTAAAAACACCGAAAGGGCTGGATTCTTGGGCATTTTTTGATAAACTATTAACAGAGGCGCAAGTAGTGGGTACGCCGGGTGTTGGTTTTGGTGTATGCGGGGAAGGATTCTTCCGTCTGACGGCTTTTAATACGCCGCAACGTACCCAGCAAGCGGCCGAGCGGTTAGCTGCCTTGAATTTGTAAAGGAGAATATACATGAAAAAAGGTTTTACCCTCATAGAAGTGTTAGTGGTAGTGATTATTGTAACGGTATTGACGACCGTTGCTGTGCCGAAATACATGCGTTCTATTGAGCGTTCCCGCGCCGTGGAAGCCATGACTAACATCAAAGCACTTAACGAAGCCGTATATGCCTACTCGGTGGAGAGCGGTGGAAGCCAGTGCCCGGTCTCGTTTAAAAAAATAGCAGTTATGGTAAACGGTACACTAAATAACAATAATACCGTAATTACCACACGCAATTTTACATATACATTAAATGCGGCTACCAATGCTTTAATCCCGGGGACAGATTGTGCCGGAGTTACCGCTAAACGCAACGGCGGAGCCAAGTATGATTACGTCATTTGGAACCCGTATTTGGTAAACGGCTCTACGCTGGGGTGTACCAGCACGGTGCAAGCCAGTATAGATATTTGCAATTCGCTACAGTTGGATACGACGGCTTCGCCGTATTGATTTTTACGGTATTTAAACTATAATATAAGAAGGTAAATTTAGTTTAGGAGTTTTTTTTATGAAAAAGATTGTTTGGTTAGGAGTCGGCCTGTTGGTGCTGGGGCTACCGGTGTGGGCCGAGGAGGCACCGGGTACCGGCGGAGAGATAGCGGAAGCAGACTTGAACAACAAAGTAAACGCGGTTACGTTCTTCCCGGCACCTTATGTGGCTTATAGCCGGATCCAGGTGAACAAGGCGTTGGAAGCCGGTTTAGTAAAAAATAACCGCATGAATTTGGGATATCTCGGTTTTACCGGGTATGCTCTTAACGTGCCCAACACCGGCAACGGAAATGTTGATAACGAAGTATATTTGCTCGGTGGAACGAAGTTCGGATTTAACGGTCCGGTCGTCCTTGGAAAATTGACGGTGAAGGACGGCTCATCCAGTAATAAAAATGAGTTGTTCTTTTCTTCCACATTGCGTCTGGCAGATTTTTGCTCAGGCAAGAATGAGGATGATTCCCCTTGTACGGCATCTTCCAGTTCCAGTGGTGTCAATGGTCATCCCGGCTATAGCATTAATTCCCGGGTGTTAAAAGTATTATGCCCGAATAACGTATGCAACCTTAAGTTATTCGGCAAACCTTTCCCGGTTTGTAGTAATAATGGGTCGCAACAAATTTCTTGGCAAATGGCCGCTTTGGGGTCAAATCCCGCCCAACAGGAATTGTATTTGGCCTGTGGCGAATACAGCGACTGTTCGTGGTGGAAACAAGATACCGCTACGGAGTGGCACCGGGAGGAGGTAGGGGGGCTGATGCCTCTTAACGTTCAGCAGATGAAGTGTCAGGCTATGACTGATCCGGCGCCGGCGCAATCAGCTTGCAATTTAAATGCATCTACGGAGCCGATATTACAAGGAGAGTGCGCGTGGCGGAATAATGATGGGTGTTATTGTAAGACATGGAAATGGACTTGTATCCATTGTGGCGGTCAAGGATAAGATAGTTTAATGAGTTAAAACATCCCCCGTAGGTTAACCCGGCGGGGGATGTTTTTTTTTATGCGTTTTACGGTAATTACATTTTACAGTCTTCGCCCAGATACAGGCGGCGGGCGTTGGTATCGTTAAGCAAGGTGTTTTGATCGCCTTCTACCAAAATTTTGCCGTCGTAGATGAGGTAAGCGCGCTGCGTAAGAGGCAGGGTCTCGCGCACGTTATGGTCGGTAATCAACACGCCGATACCTTTGTCTTTGAGTTTAAAAATCATCTGGCGCAAATCAGCCACGGTAATGGGGTCAATTCCCACAAACGGCTCATCTAACAAAATAATTTTGGGGTTGCTGATCATACAGCGGGCAATTTCCATGCGGCGTTTTTCTCCGCCGGATAACGTCCACGCTTTTTGTTTGGCCAGTTTTGTAAGTCCAAATTCGTTAAGTAGTTCGTCCACCCGTTGTTGTTGGGCTTTTTTATCGTCCGAAATACGTTCCAATACCGCCAGTAGATTTTCTTCTACCGTCAGTCCTTTAAAAATAGTGGGTTCCTGGGCCAAATACCCCAGTCCGTGGCGGGCACGTTCAAACATCGGTAGCGAGGTTACATCATTACCGTCAATAAATACGTTGCCGCGGGTGGGGCGGATGAAACCCACCATCATGTAAAACGAAGTCGTTTTCCCGGCGCCGTTGGGGCCTAACAGCCCCACAATTTCGCCGGAGCTGACGTGTAAGTCCACCCCTTTTACGACCATGCGGTCTTTGTATACTTTGACAATTTTTTCGCTACGCAGTTGCATATTTTTGTTCCCTTAAAATTTTTTATTAACCTTGGATTCGTTAATCCGGGGCGAAACCACCCAGCCCTGTACTTTCCCGTCCAACGTTATCAGCGAGCCGGTGCTGTCGCTTTGTACCTTATCCGCTATTATAGCAAATGTTCCTTGCGGGCTTGAACCGGAAAGCACAGGTCGGTCTCCGTAGGCCTGGGAGGAGTTATTTTGCCCGTCGTAGATAATCGTGTTAGCTTGCAAGGTGCGTTGCTCATCGGTTACGGTGGCGTTGCCCTCCAGCTGGATATAATCTTGCAATTGCTTAAAGGTGGCCTTTTGCGCTGTAATGGTTTGGGTACCGCGTAGCGATGGGCGTTGAATGTGTACATCGCCCTGCAGCACGTAAGTCCGTTGGTTTAAATCAAACGTAACGCGCCGGGCCCGGGCAATAGCCGGTTGACCTTTTTCGTCTTGTTGGCGCAGTAGCACACGTGTAGTACCGTCCCACGTCAAATTACCTTTTTGTTTTTGATAGTCGTAGTAAGCTTGGTGTGCTTCTGCTTCATAGAAAGAGCCGTCGGGCTGTTGTTGGCGTAAAAAGACGTTTCCTTTGGCTTGAAAGGTACTATGTGCCCGGTCGGAAAGGGCATAATCGGCGCGGAAAACATACGCATCGTTTTCGTACGATACATGGCCTTTGAATTCCTCTTGTTTTTTATCCTGGTAGATAATCCAGCTGTCGCTTTGCACCAGGCCGCCCAGCACGGGGGGAAGTTCGTTTTTAGCAAGTTTTTTAGGAGTAAAATTCTTTTTGACTTGTTGCAACTTATGGGCGGGTGTAGTGGACGGTAACGCCGGGCCTTCTACACGCACGGTATGACACGCCGAGGTGAAAAGCACGGTGCCCAACAATAACGGCAAGTAGACAGACGAAAGTTTCATAACGGTTTTTTCAACTCGCCTACTTCTTGGGGCAGGCGTGTAGTGTGTTGTTTAAGTTCAATTTTAGCTAGTTTAGAATCGGTTTCTATCCCACCGCGGGCCACGGCTTTAGCATCGCCGCGTGTAACGGTGGTTTTGACGTCGGACCAAATACGGTCTTTATTTACGTCGTAAAAAAAGCGTTCGGTAGTAATAAGGAGTTGTTGCGTGAGTGAATAAATCCGCGCATTACCCCGGATAGCTACCTGTTTTTTGGCGTAATTAAACGAGCCACTGTTACCGCTCACGCGGGCGCTGTCTTTACCGTCTTGTTTAAGTACGAGCACAGGGTTTTTTAAGGTGGCACTGGTTAAGTCGGCAAAGTCCACTGCCTCGGCGGTAAGAATCCACTGCTGTTGGCTGGACTTAGACTCAAAAATCGATACGTTTTGTGCCATTTGCAGGCCGGTCTCTTCTTGCGGCAAAAAGGACCCCGGCTGATTACAGCCGCCGATAAACAAGAGCACAGCCAATCCTGCGACTAATGGTTTCATCTTTTATCCAGTAAAGCCAAAAATTCAATAAGGTCTTTCTCGTCAATAATGCCTACCACTTTGCCGGTTTTATCCAGCACCGGCAAGTTGTCCACGCGCGTGGTGTGAATCATTTTAGCGGCTTCAATAGCGGGCATGGTGTCGCGCAGGTGATAGGGGTTTTTGGTCATGACGTCGCAAATGGGTTTATGCAGTACGTTAGCCCCTTGTTGTTGAATAAGGCGGCGTAAATCGCCGTCGGTAAAGTACCCGGCGAGCTTGCCTTTTTTATCTACCACGCTGGTGGCCCCGGCACCGTCGGTTTTTGTCATTACAAAGAGTGCATCTTCCACCGTAGCGTTAAGCGGTACGGTGGGGTTGTTGGCACCCGTGTGCATAACATCTTTGACTTGTTGGGTAAGTAGTTTACCTAACGAGCCGCCGGGGTGGAAAGTGGCAAAATCGCGCTT
>JAKSPG010000121.1 GCA_024405075.1 Elusimicrobiaceae bacterium
TTCTTCGGACTCCTTCACACTTTTTAACGTGGTAAACACTTCGCTCATGCGCGCTTTTTCTACGGTCCATTGGTATTGCGGCAACGCTATTGCGGCCAAAATACCAACAATCAACACAACTACTAACAACTCAATCAACGTAAAGGCTTGAACGTCTAAATAGTCTGCCAAATAACTTTTCTTTTCCATACGTATCCCCTTGTACAAGTTAGGTTATAATCGTATGGTATCAAAAAAAAAAACGATGTCAACCCCCTTGCCGGGGGTAGGCAGAAAACAAGCATACTTTCACTTACTGGTAGCCACACTCTTTTTGTTATATTCCCCTCATATGCCGACGAGCAACCACCCGTTTACTGGGGGGTAGGGAGAGAAAAGTGCCGGGAGGGCCTCACGCCCGCGCGGCGAACACTCCTTGCCGGGGGCAGGACCCTGCGGCCCCTACCTGTATGACAAACACAAAAAAAATCCCCCGGGTTTAATAAAACCGGGGGGGAAAAATAACGAAACTACTATTTATTAAAAATCATCTTCAGGTTGTTCGTCCAAGGCTTCTTTAGCCTTGCAAAATAACGCTTTGATTTCGCCTAATTTTTCTAACGGCAACCAAATACCTTTCTTAGTCCAACCACAATCGGCCTGCCATTGACGCAGTACCAGGCCGCGCCGCCCCTTAAAACTACCGATAGAAACCACCACACACATCCCCTGTCTTTTGGCAAATTTACCGATTTCCCCGTCAGGCACTTCGCGCGGATCTGCCGCCAAAGCGGCCAAACGCGGCGCCAAGGCCCGCACAATCTCGGGAGTAAGAGTTAGTCCGTCACGCGTCGCCCCGCTAAAACCGTCCGTGGTAATGTAACGCCGCACCGATACATACCGATATCCACGGTAAGCCTCAATCGTAACACGAACATCTTCCCCTTGTGCTAATGGCAAGGTCCCAATCTCACGCAGTAAGGTAAAACTGCTTTCACCCAGCATAACACACCTCTTACAGAAAACGTATACCCAACCCTAAAAATATGATATGATTAAGTATCAGTTATATTTTAATGGTTGGGCGCGATAAAATCAAGCCGTTTTTGTATAATAATAAAGAAGAAGTGCCCATACTTTCATTTTTAAAGAAATATAAGGAAGATTATGAGTGAGACTCCCTCTCTGGTCGGACAAGTTATTTCCGGATGTGAAATTTTAGAAAAAACCGCCGAAGGCGGCATGGGTGCCGTTTACCGGGCACGTCATAAAGCACTCAACCGCATTGTATGCGTCAAGATTTTAAGTCCTTCTCTTTCCAAAGATAAAAAAGCGGTAGAACTCTTTTTAACCGAAGCGCGTGCTATTGCCCTAATTGATCATCCCAACATCGTCAACGTATATAACGTGGGGAAAGAAAAAGGGTACTATTTTATCGTCATGTCCTTTATTGAAGGGCAAACTCTCTCGGCCTTGTTAAAATCAAAAAAACACATCCCGGTCAACACCGTGCTGGATTTATTTGAAGGGGTACTACAAGGGCTGTCGGCCGCACACGAAAAAGGCATCATTCACCGAGACATTAAACCCTCTAACATTTTAATTACGCCGCAAGGTCAGGCGAAACTGGTGGACTTCGGTATCGCCAAAAAAGTAAACAAAACCGGTTCTACCAAAACAACTGAGTTGGCCGGCACCGCCTATTTTATCGCGCCGGAGCAAGCCTTGGGGTCCAATTTGGATACTCGGGCCGATTTATATTCTATCGGTGCCAGTATGTACTACGTGCTGACAGGACAGTTCCCGTATAATGGGAAAAACACCATTGAAATTATTCAAAAGCACATCAACGATCCGGTCCCTAATCCCAGCGACTTGCGCAAAGACATCCCTGTTTGGTTATCCCAGGATATCCAAAAATTGATGTCTAAAAACCCCAATGACCGCTTTCAAACTGCAAAAGATATTTACGAACATTTCCAAAAAATGCGTGCCGAAGACATGTTGCGTTTTAAATCCGGTAACGCCGGGCGCAACATTGACTTGGGGGCAGAAGTTCCTAAACTAGCCGTTAAAGAGGAAGCTGCCGGAACCCAAACTTGGCACACCCAGCGCATGTTGCGTACAACCAAAAAGCCAAATACCTTAACGCAGCCTTCTGCTAATACGCTTATGCCGCAAGTTGGTCCGTCGCCCACGTTACAATCGGACAGATCCACTACCCAAGCAACTACGGCGAATGATCCCCAAATGCCCCAAGCCGATAAGGCAAAAACAATTAATGTGTATACCCCGGCCTCCCGCAGCCCGATGTTAAATTCCCGCGGTGTGTCCGCTTTCTTACGCACCAACCTTAAAAAGCTGGTGTCGTTACTCATCTTTCTACCGTTGTTCGCTTTGCTGGCAGGATTGGTAGTTTACACCTTCCACGCGTTGGGGCAAGTCTGCTCGGTGCATGTGGTCCCGACTGCAGGATTATTGCAAAACATTTTGGCCCCGTTTACCGCAGCGGAATATGCCCCTAATCAACTGTTGTTAACCGGGGTATGTTTGGTTATGCTGGCACTTATTTTTGCTTCATCGGTTATTAAGTCGTTTTCTCACTCCACGGCAACGTTATTGTTTTTGGCATTTGTCTCGTTCCTGGCCGGACTATTCACGCCACAAACACAACTGATGAATTTATCTTTCCCACAACCCCTGTTTTCCGCCCAATACTTCCTGTGTTACTTAGTGCTAGCGTTGGCATGGGGAATATCCGTATGTTGGACGTTAAACCGCAGTTTTGCCCGTGGAATATTAGGTTCGGTGTTAGTGATCTTTTCTATGGTCATGGCCTTTTTGGCAGCTCACTTATCCATTTCGCCTAACCAACAAGACCCCTTCTTTACGGTTATCTTTTACGGTGCATTATTCTGTGGATTGTGCGCCATTTATTACCTGGTATCTCGTTCCACCAAAGACAGCATCCTATTGCCTTGCCTCTTATTCTTGCTGGCGGTATCCGGCGTGTGGACATACACGGTATCAGGGCTGGTGTCCTCGTTAAAAAACACCAGCAGCGAGGTAATTACCCGCGTAGACATCAAACGCATGGCAGGCAGTTTTACTTCCGGTACGGAAGCAGAAGAAGGGTTGGACCTAGCTGCACGAAACGCATTCCAGCAGGTGGATAAGACCAATGAAATTTCTTATCTCACGCGGGAAAATGCCTTGCGCACGCTGGAAAAACGCATTGAAAAAGCGCTCCCCGGTACCTTTGACGAAAACATGATGCCCATTATGGCTAACTTGCTTTTTGATTATTATCATGGGGGGGACGGCCCATTGAAATTAAGTATATGGAAATATGCCCTTACACTGCCCGTCCATTATTTCAACCAAGACGCCGCAGAGAATAATGCTTATTTCCTCTTAATCGTCATGCTGTACATGCTGGGATTATTAAGCTGTGCGGGAACAATCTGTTTCAGAGGGGACCTATGAGCAGCTTTGATATTGAATTTGCAGCCGTAACCGACATCGGAAAAATCCGCGAGAAGAACGAAGACAATGTGCTTATTTCCTCTGGTTTAGGCCTAGGCGTAGTAGCCGATGGCATGGGCGGACATAGTGCCGGAGAAGTAGCCAGCAGTATTGCTGTTTCGGTTCTGGCGGAAACCATACGCAAAGTAAATAACGGGCAATTAAAAATCCCGGAGACTTTCTTGCCTAAATTAGATACGGCCGAGCGTAAAATCTTAATGGCAGCCAATTTAGCCAACGCGGCTATTTATTCCACTGCACAATCTTCCGACATTTACAAAATGATGGGAACCACGCTGACCGGTATCATCCTGGATTACGACTGTGCTACCGCTGTACACGTGGGAGATTCGCGCTTGTATCTGTTCCGGGACAATAAAATTACCCAAGTTACTACCGATCACTCCCTGGCCATGGAACACGTCCGCCGCGGCCTGTTAACACGCGCAGAAGCAGACCGCTCTAAAATCCAAAACGTGCTAACCCGGGCCATGGGTATTAAAAAGAATATTGAATTTGATTTATTGCGTTTCCCCGTCAAAATAAACGACGTGTTACTGCTCTGCTCGGACGGCTTATACAAGGGACTTCGGGAAACCGATATTGAAGATATTCTGCGCGCCGGGAAAGAGGCTTCTATCGTAAAACTCTGCAAACAGCTGGTGCACGCCGCTAACGAAAAAGACGGGCAGGATAATATATCGGCCGTGCTGATTAAAATTCTGCCGCCTAAACCGCTTACCTTTGCCCAGCGTGTTCAGCGTTTTTTTTCTCACAGTTAAAATCGGAATTATCCGTCTGAAGCGACTCTTTTTTTTAGCACTCACAAAAAGGGGTTGACAATTATGTACAGATTATGATAAATTAGCATTATGCTTAATCGAGTGCTAATAACCACGTTTAGGCACATCAAATTTAAATTCCACTAAATAAAAGGAGTGTATGGAATATGGCAGAAGTAAAAATTAAACCGTTGGGTGACCGCGTAATTGTGAAACCCATTGAAAGAGAGACGATGAAAGGGGGCATCATCATTCCTGACACCGC
>JAKSPG010000122.1 GCA_024405075.1 Elusimicrobiaceae bacterium
TTCTTTTTTTTTGTTATCTAATATAACTTTTGGTGTCAGGAAAGCGGAAAGTCGTGACTTTGTTGTTGTATTTGCTACATTTTGTCTATAAGCCCATTATGAGGGGGGATATGTATGCAAAATAAAAGTGGTTGGTTGAGCCGTTTAGACACAAAAGGATTTACGTTAATTGAGTTGTTAGTGGTTGTACTTATTATCGGCATTTTGGTGGCGGTGGCTGTTCCGCAATATCAATATGCGGTGGCGAAAGCGCAATATAAGCAATTAGTGCTTATTGGACGGGAATTTCAAAAAGCACAACAAATTTATTATATGGCCAACGGAACGTATGCGGAAAACTTAGAAGAACTGGATATTGAATTACCAGACATTAGGAGTAACGGTAGGACCACTCATCATCAATGGGGGTATTGTTATTTGCGTGTCGCGGGTGAAGGTGCCAGCGCGGTAAGCATGCAGTGTTATTCAAATAGCAAGGCCTCTCTACCTACACTTACCGTATGGTTAGATGGTCGTTTGTCTTGCGAGGCGGGGTCGAGCGCGCGAAATCATAAAATTTGTCGTGCCGAATCCGGATTGTCTGCGCCTAATCGGGGCATCGGTTCATATGTTTATTAAAAACAATGTAGTAGGTTACACCGCTTTATTCAACTTTACGCGCCACAAAAATTCGGTGTTGCCGTGCGTGCCTTTAATCGGGCTTTCAATCACTTCGCCCGACGTGCCACCGTATGTTTCTTTAATAGTCTCAAAAAAATCTTGTACCCGCTTAATGGCGAGTTGTCTGTTTTCGTCGGTCTTCACAATGCCGTGCGGCACTTGTTTGGGCGAAAGTTCAAATTGCGGTTTTATTAAAAAAACGATTTCACTTTTGTCTGCCATTACTTTAAAAAGCGGTTCCATAATCATCGTTAAAGAAATAAAAGATACATCTACCGCGGCAAATTGCGGCGGCGTATCAAATAAATCCGCGGTCATATAGCGCGCGTTTGTTTCCGGCTTGAAGTGGAAATTTTTGTAACGGCGCATTTCGTCCGCCAGTTGGCCTTTGCCTACGTCTACGCCGTAGACTTCTTTGGCGCCGGCTTGAATCATACAATCGCTAAATCCGCCGGTAGCCACACCGATATCCACGCAAATTTTATCTTTAACGGAAATTTCCCAATGGTTGAGCGCGCCCGCCAATTTCAGTCCGCCGCGCGACACATACGGGCATGATTTTTCTTTGAGTGAGATTTTATCTTCAGGTAGTATGGTACGGTCGGCGCGGGTATCAACTTCTCCGTTCACCACCACTTCCCCCGCCATAATAGACGCCTGCGCGCGGTTGCGGCTACCAAAAAAACCTTGCTCCACCAGTGCCATATCTAAACGCAATTTTTTATTCGCCATCGGCATTTTCCGCCAGTTCGGTATCAAAAGGTTGCGTAAACATCTGCGCGCCTTTTTTCTTTAATTCTTCTACTTTAAATTTAACCGTTTCCAGTTTTTGCGCCAACTCTTTAGAGAGCGCAACGCCTTCCTCAAACAATTTGACGGAAGCGTCCAAATCGGTTTGTTCTTCTTCCAGCTTGGCTACGATTTCTTCCAAGCGGGAGAGTTGTTTTTCAAAATTTAATTTTGTGGCCATAAGCACCTCACTTCACGTGTGTGTAAATCATACCGTCTTGTACTTGCACATAAATTTCTTCGCCGCTGTGCGTTTGGCCCACGCGGCTGACAACCGTGCCGTCTTGCTTACGCGTAATGCTATATCCGCGTTTGAGTACCGCCTGCGGTCCGAGCGCGTGCAATTTTTGCGCGGCAATTTCAAAACGTTGGTTGAATTGAGCAAATTTTTGTGCAAATGCTGTTTCCAACCGTAACGTTAAATCGTCCAGTTGCTGTTCTTTTTCTTGCGTGATTACAGACGGATGTTTGAATACCGGCGAATTGACGGCTAAATCGTAGCGGCGTTTGGCGCGTTCGTAAAATAAATGGACGGCTTGCAACAATCGTTTTTGCAAGTCGGCGATGTGCTCTTGTGTGTTTTGCGAATTTTTAACCACCAGTTCCGCGGCGGCGGAAGGGGTGGGGGCGCGCAAGTCGGCCACGAAATCGGCAATGGTAAAATCTACTTCGTGCCCAACGCACGAAATAACCGGGATTTTACTTTTGAAGATGGCGCGCGCGACAACTTCCTCGTTAAACGCCCACAAATCTTCCATACTTCCGCCGCCGCGGCCCAGCAAAATAACATCCGGTTTAGGTGTGAAATGGTTTGCATCGGCCAAGGCTTGGGCGATTTGCGGGGCGGCTTCGTCGCCTTGCACCAGCGTGGGAATAATTAAAATTTCCAAATGCGGGCTGCGGCGTTTTAATACGGACAAAATATCCCGCACCGCCGCCCCGGTGGGGGAGGTAATGACGGCAATACGTTGTGGGTAGGCGGGGATTTCTTGTTTGTGTTCCGGGGCGAAAAGACCTTCGGCTTCCAATTTCTTTTTCAGTTTTTCAAACTCTAAAAACAGGTTGCCTTTGGTGAGCAGTTCCGCGCTTTTGGCGACGATTTGATAGCGGCCTTGTTTGGCATAGCACGAAAAATCACCGCCCACGCGCACCTGCATTCCTTCCTGTAGTTGACCGCCGTATTTGCGCGCATCCCACTTAAACATCACGCCGGACAACAGGGCTTCGCGGTCTTTTAAATCAAAATACACGTGTCCGCTGGCCGCTGTGCGTAGGTTGCTTACTTCGCCTTCCACAAAAATACCGCGGAACACGCCCTCCAGCATTTGCTTGACGGCGAGCGTAATGGCAGTAACGGTAAATACTTGCCCGCGGAAAGGCGCTTCGGGTTCCATTTATTCCCCCTTGATTTTTTTGAGCCGTTCAATAAGCGCGGGCTCTTTGCCCAAAACTCCCGGCTCAAAAAATTTTTTCGGTTGCGGCATATAGGGTTGTTTGACGTAGTGATTGGGGAAATCGTGTGCGTATTTATAGCCGCGGTTTTTACCGCCGGAGCGCAAGTGATCGGGCACCGGGCGATAGCGGCCCTCGCGCACTTCTTGCAAAGCGCTGTCTATGGCCAAATACGCGGAATTGCTTTTGGGGCAACACGCCACATACACCGCCGCATGCGCAAGCGGGATGCGTACTTCGGGCATGCCCAGTTCTTCGGCGGCGGAAAAGGCGGCTTGCGCAATCATAATAGCGGCGGGCTCGGCCAGCCCCACATCTTCGCTGGCGCAAATTAAAATGCGCCGTGCGATAAAGCGCGGATCTTCGCCGCTTTCCAACATGCGCGCGAGCCAATAGACGGTAGCGTCCGGGTCCGAGCCGCGCATGGATTTAATAAATGCGGAAATAATATCGTAATGTTCGTCGCCTTTTTTATCGTAATTTAAGTGGCGGCGTTGGATGCACTCTTGGGCAATTTTTAAGTCAATGTGTTTAAGCCCGTCCTTATCCGGGGCGGTGGTAACGAACGCCAATTCGGCGGCATTTAACATTTTGCGGCTATCGCCGTTGGCTTGGGTGATGAAAAATTCAGCGGCGTCGTCGTCAATTTGGGCATGTTCGGTTTCGGCCGCGCGGTGTAGAATTTTGAGCAAATCGGCGTTTCCCAACGGCTTGAATTCAAATACCGAAAAGCGCGACAAAAGTGCCGTGTTAATGTAAAAATACGGGTTTTCCGTCGTGATACCGATTAAAATAATATCGCCTTTTTCCACAGACGGCAGTAAAACATCCTGCTGGGTTTTGTTAAAGTGATGAATTTCGTCCAAAATTACCAGTGTGCGTTTTTGTTCAAAGGCCGGCATTTGGGCGCGTTCTTTGGCTTCAGTGAGTACTTTTTTGATGTCCGCCACGCCGGCGGCGGCGGCGTTAAGTTCTACGGTGTAGGCCTGCGTGCGCGAAGCAATATAACGCGCGGTGGCCGTTTTGCCGCAACCGGGCGGGCCGAAGAACACGGCCGATTTAATCATATCCGCTTCCAACAACCGGCGCAGCATTTTGCCTTTGCCCAGCAAGTGCGGCTGTCCGGCAAAATCTTCCAGTTTTTTAGGTGCTTGCCGTGCGGCCAGCGGGATAGAATTTTCGGTTTCTTCCATAATTATTTGCGCGGTGTTTCCAGTGTGCCGCGTAGTTTTAAAATTAAATCGTTTAGACGAGATTCTTCCTCTTGGCGTTTGCCGCCCTCGTTTTGGGTTTGTGCGTAGGAGCGCGCCGCAAAGTGGAGCGCCGCCATGAGCGCCTGCTTAAGTGTATCTACCTCGTCAAGCTGCTGCATGTAACTTTCCACTTGCCCGGCCAGGTCGGTCAGCTCCACTACGCCCAGGCCCTCAGCTTCCACGTCCAGCGGAATTTTTTTAATCTCTACTTGTACGATATCTCTTTTTGCCATATACGTTATTGTAGCTTTTTTCCGGGGAAAAGCGAAAAAAACCTTCCCGGCACTTATTTTTTCTCCCGCTATATCCCGGATATGCCTGCCCGGCAAGGACCGGGATGACGAGCGGGAGAAAAAAACTTGA
>JAKSPG010000123.1 GCA_024405075.1 Elusimicrobiaceae bacterium
TAACTTTATTTCAAGGCCGCAAGACCGCGGGCAATGTTTTGTCCGCTGGGTTGCTGGTAAGCGTACAGCCCAAACTCCGGCAGTACCGAGAATAAATGGTCAAAAATATCACTCTGGTATCCTTCGTATTGCGTCCAAGCCGTCGTATTTAAAAAGCAATAAATTTCAAGCGGTAAACCTTGTGCTTCTTGTTTCAACTGGCGCACCATGAGCGTAAAAGCCGGGTCGTCGCTGACTACGTACGGACGGGATTTCAAGTATAACTCCGCATACTTGCGAAACGTGCCGACGTTGGTTAAATGCCGCCCGTTGAGCACACTTTCCTGCAAGTTATGCTGGGCGTTAAAATCGGTAATTTCTTTTTCTTTTTGGTCTAAATATTCTTTCAAAAGCTCAATTTTTTTAAGCCGTGCCAGCATGGATTTATCTAAAAATTTAATAGTATCTACGTCAATAAGTATACTGCGTTGCACCCGCCTGGCGCGGGCGGCGTACATGCCGCTCCAGTTTTTAAACGGTTTAGAAACCAAATCGTAGTTCGGCACACTGACAATAGTCATGTCAAAATTCTGCACACGCACACACAGCAGCGAGATATCTACAATATTTCCGTCGGCACCGGCACTATCCACCGTAATCCAGTCGCCGATTTTAATCATCTTGTTTGTTGTCAGTTGGATGCTGGCCACAAAACCCAAAATTACATCTTTAAAGATGAGGGAAAATACCGCCGCTAATGCCGATAACCCTGTAATGATGTACATAGGTTTATGCCCCAGCAAAAGCGACAAAGCAAATAATATCGTTACCAAAAATACAACAATTTTAAGCGCCTGCACCAACCCTTTGACGGGCACGTTGGGGTTGCGTCCGTACAAGTGGTTTATCGTATTAAGAAAAGCGATCGTCAACCACGCAAAACTAACCATGACAAACAATCCGGTGGTTTTGCCCATCACTTTGGAAAGCCAGGCAATTTGGTCCGATATAAATACAGAGTATAAATTCACCGCTACCAATGCCGCCAATACCACCGCAAATGCCGTAAAGAAATGGTGAGTTTGCAACGCTTCAAAACATTGCCGCGAGTGAATTTTAGCCGTCAAGCGCGCCAAGTGTTGATTGCAGAACCACGAAGCAACCCGCGCCAGGAAATATAACCCCACCACAAAAAATATAGCGCATATCACTTGTGCGACCAGCACATCGTAATGGGCCGGGATATACGGAATTTGTTCAATATACGGTAAAACAAAATGCATAACGCTCCTATGTTGCAAAAGTTATTATAATAAAAGTGTATGAAAAAAGTGATCGGTTTCGCAATCCTAGCCGGTGTGCTGGCGGGTTGTTACACGCCGCTAAATAATTCCGGCGTTGCTACTACTAAACCCTGGCTGGAAATCCCGGCCAAGCGTATTGATTTTGCCGGCAAGCAATACGATTCCTGCTACCGCTTTGACCTACGTTTCTGGCCGCCGGAAGCGGCTGAACGGCTGGATTTACAGCAAACGTGTCTTTCCGCCTGTTGCTGGCGAAGCGATAAGGAAGAAGTAACCCTGGATTTTAACAAAAATTTTGAACACGATCTGACCGCTTACGGCCGCGCACGCAAATACAGCCCGGGCCAAATTACGCTGAAAGTCAACCATACCAACTGGTTAAATACTACTCGTGTAACCATTTCCCCCCGCAACGCCATTACCACCAACGGACTGGTTAAATTGTCTTACAAGGAATATGACGACCCGGCCCGCCTGGCTCAGCTGGAAGCGCAAGCCCGGCAGGCCGCACAAGCCGCCGCACAACGGGTAAAAACCGAGGCACAACAAACACAACAACCCGCTGTTACCGAACCGACAAAACCCAAAACCGCCAAACCGTCTTCAGACTCGTTGCCGACCTTGGCTTCTGTCCACCCGGCCCAAACGTTGTTGCAACGCATCGCCGGGCCAAAAATAGACAGCTATTTCTACCAAATGAATAAACGCTATCACAAGCAAGGGGCCGTTTTCTTATTAAGCGAGCGGTTACTCTATCCCCAAGTGACCGATACGGACACCTATCTTGTTTCCTGCTTGGCTAAAGCGCGCACCGGGTTAGACAGTGCACATTTGCAAGCTTCTACTTTCCCGTGCGGACAATGGATCGTCAATATAACCACGCAAACCGTCACTCCGTACGATTCCCGCGCCAAACTCATGTGGAACCCGTAACTTCTATATAAAGCCACCCCCCGGGGATAACCTGGAGGGTGGCCTTTTCTTACACTTCAAAAAAATCACATTAGTAAATGGACTTCCACTCGCGCTTTGTAAACGTAAATTCCACGCGGCGGTTAGCGCGGCGGCCCTTTTCCGATGTGTCATACGTTACCGGGTGATCACGCCCGTACGACTTAATAAAAATACGCTCGGCATTGATACCGCGACTTACCAGATATGACTTAAGCGCCGCCGCGCGCGAAGCCCCTATCCAGTAGTTGTACTCATCGGTACCGATAACATCGGAGTGGCCCTCTAGTATTAAGTGTAAAAAGGGATTTTCCAACATGAGTGCAGCTACTTTATCCAGCACCCCGTACGCATAATCCGGCGGACGTACGGAATCAAAATCGTAATGAATCGCAGGCACTTGAAGCGTTTTACGCATGCGCTTGAACGATTGCTTATACTGCCTATATTCCTTGCGGGCCTGCGCCTCAATAGCGGGATCCGGCTTGGTAGGCAGGGGCTTATCTTCTTTTGGCTGAGAACAGCATCCGGCCACCAGTAAAGCAGTGATACATAATAAAAGGGTTTGTTTCTTCATTAAAAAAACCTCCTTTGTTCATTATAGCAAAAGCATTTCTTGTGCGGTACAATTCCTTTCTATCCACATACTGTGGATAAACTGTGGATAACCTACTTTCTACTCTACAATTTATCCTGTTTAACTAACGCATTTTTTAACTGCCAGGCCATTTTTGGGGGTGCGGTTGTGGATAACTCATTTTTTCTGTGGATAACTTTTCACTTTTCCCCAAAAAACAAGCAAAAAAACTTTTTTCCCCGACGATACTTCGTCTGTCTGCTTCCCGATAGCGTTTTCCACCGAACTTATCAAAAACTGTTGACAAGTCTGCCCTTTTTAGGCCTTTTTCGGCTTTTTTAGCTTAATTTTTACGCTAAAATTGGGTTTGCTGGCTCCGTTGCGAATAATCACCCGCCCCGCAGTGGCCCCGGGTAATGCTTTCAAAGCCCCCGCAAACGGGTCCCACTGTAAATACGGTGGGCTAAAACGCGGTTGTAACGCAATATAGTGAAACAGCCCCCCGTTTGCAAGTTGGGCCCAGACCCGCAACAAAGCCGTTTGCGAATTATCCAACAGCAGGTGAGAGGGTGCAACAGCTGCATCCAGTTTAACCAGTTGTACCTCTTGGCGTGCGGCCCATAGATAGGACGCATTAAATGCAAACCAATCTTCCTGTTGCGGCAAATAACGCAAGGCAAAATCCGGCCCGTACTCTTTACCACCTTGTTCAAAAAATTGTTGCGCCAAAGCCAACTCGCGCTGATTTCCCGCTACTAACGTACGCACGGGCGGCAATAAATTGGCAGTCCATGTTTCCCCCGGGCTAGCCAAAAACAAACCGCCGTACAAGTGCGGGTTTTGCACTACACGCAAAGCCACCCGCGCCGCCCTTTCCCCCGAGGCGGCCAACAAACGGTTTTCGGGACCGGTTTTGGTCAGGTAGTTGGTATCTACGTACGGTAACAATTCGCGCGATAAAAACGCCACTATTTTATCGGCGTGTTGTTCGTAGTCTTTTTCTTCAAAGTTAATTCCCACTACCAATGCTTTATTTTTTTGTTGAAAATTTTTTACGTGCTCAGCGTGTTTAGGGGTGAGCCCCAACATGACAATAACGGGATAATTTTCATGAAGCGGTACTGCATTTTCCGGCAGGAAAAACGTTACCACATACGCACTACCCATCGTCGTGGAAGGGAAATGTACAAACGTTTCCCGCCCCGGATTAATAAGTAGACGAGATTCTTCCTGGGCGAATGAAATATTCATTCCCAATAACAACAACATCGGTAATATCCATTTTTTCATAGTGTTATTGTAGCATTTGTACCTGCCTGCAAGCCAGCTATAAGCGGTTTTTTCCCCGGAACTAAAACTGATAATGTTATAATGTAAACAAGAGGAAATCCCATGAAAAAAATCATTTATAGTTTGTCCGTTTGTTTATTAGCGACTGGTGCATTTGCCGCCGAAGATGCACTCAACCGGGTATTACCGTTATTGCAAAAGAATTACCGCACCGCCGAGGATACCCGCCAAGTATTGCAGGTGTTCCGCACGGCCCAGCAAGCAGATGTTATTTTTGCGGCTGGGGCCAGCCTGGTCAAAACGCCGCCCAGTGCCGATCAAGAAAACTCCCTGTTTACCCTTCTTACGAACACGCAAAACCCACTTAAACAAGTTTTCTGCGCCGTCATTATTACTGCGATGGGT
>JAKSPG010000124.1 GCA_024405075.1 Elusimicrobiaceae bacterium
GTAAAGGAAAGTTCTGATACTTGTCCCCCCACCGGCATGCGCATATCCATGCTTAAACGCTTGATAATGGAATTTAAACGTGTTTTTGCGGCGGAACGTCGCACCGAGGTAGCAAGATCGCCTGAGGCAACAGCTGTAGATTTTTTACCCAAAGCAGGTACAACGGCGTTTTTTATGAGTCTGCCCTGTGCCAGGCCCGGTGTGGTGGCAATAGCTACCAGAACAGTAGTTACAACGATTTTTACAGTGTGTTTCATAATCTCCCCAAAAAAAAGACCCGGACTTTTTCAAGTCCGGGTCAAGTTGTTTTATTTAATCAAAATCTATTTAATTACACATCATACACAACTTGCCGGACTTTTGCTCAAAAAAGTTAATTAGCAAAGCAGCTAGTTGCATAATAACGACGCAAGCCCCCTGCATGGCAAACAACGCCGTACGGATAATAATTGCGTGAATCATAGAGTTTGCGTTTATTTTCATACGTTCTATTATAGCAGTTTTTAGAGAAATAAATCAAACAAAAAAATTTATGAGAGAAATTCCGCTTGACTTCGTTTTTTTTTTTGCTACATTTTGTTTGTAAGTATGTTTATAAAGGAGTGTATATATGAGAAATAAAAATTGTTTCCCAAGCATTTTAGACACAAAAGCATTTACGTTAATTGAGTTGTTGGTGGTAGTACTTATTATCGGGATATTAGCGTCAGTAGCCCTGCCGCAATATCAAAAGGCAGTGATGAAGGCGCGCTATACGCAACTTGTTAGCGTGACTAATACTCTTGCCGCCGCACAGGAAGTATATTATTTGGCCAACGGAAACTATGCCAACCAATTGTCCGAATTGTCTGTAGATTTACCTTGTACATATAGTGGGACTGGTTTTGCTATTTGTGAAAATTTTGTTTGTTTGCCAGGGAGTAACGGGCACATTCGCTGCCAGGATGGAACAACGCTTAATAACGGCTATGCTGTTGTGTTGGATTTCGGTACAATGCCCAACTCCTTACCCAAAGACCGGTATTGTATTGCACTGACAACGGACACCGGCGATAAATACAATGCTTTGTGTCAAACGGTTACTGGGCGCAAAACAAAAAATTTTGTTTATAATATATGGTATTTCGGTAACAGCAATATAGATTCCAACTGGTACAAGTATTAACTTTTTTTGTGCTTGCTTTTCCCCCTCTCTTACAAAACAACCACCCCCGCCTGTTGGCGGGGGTGGTTTGTAACTGACTCCAAAAACAGCTTATTTGTTTACAGAAGCCATGTGGGCGATAAGATCCAGCACTTTGTTGGAGTAGCCGATTTCGTTATCGTACCAAGAAACTACTTTGACGAACGTGTCGGTTAAAGCAATACCGGCCTTCGCGTCAAAGATAGAGGTGCGTTTGTCGCCCAAGAAGTCGGAAGACACGACGGCATCTTCGGTGTAGCCGAGTACGCCTTTAAGTTCGCCTTCGGACGCTTCTTTCATGGCTTTGCAAATTTCTTCATACGTGGCAGGTTTAGCCAAGTTGACGGTCAAGTCCACTACGGAGACGTCTAACGTCGGTACGCGCATGGACATACCCGTGAGTTTACCGTTCAAAGCCGGAATTACCTTGCCTACTGCTTTAGCGGCACCCGTGGAAGACGGGATGATGTTACCGCAAGCCGCGCGGCCGCCGCGCCAATCTTTCATGGACGGGCCGTCTACGGTTTTTTGCGTAGCGGTTACGGAGTGTACCGTCGTCATTAAACCGTCTTTGATACCGAATTTGTCATTGAGTACTTTGGCGATAGGGGCCAAGCAGTTGGTGGTGCAGGAAGCGTTGGAAACGAATTTGGTACCTTTTACATAGGTTTTTTCGTTCACGCCAACCACGAACATCGGGGTCGCGTCTTTAGACGGGGCAGACATCACTACATATTTGGCACCCGCTTTGATGTGCGCTTCTGCTTTTTCTTGTGTTAAGAATAAACCGGTAGATTCTACTACGTATTCGGCACCGATTTTGTCCCAAGCCAAGTTGGCCGGGTCTTTTTCGGCAGTGACACGGATTTTTTTACCGTTGACGATGAGTTGGTTGTTTGCTACATCGGCTTCTACCGTGCCTTCAAATTTGCCGTGCATGGTATCGTATTTGAGCATGTAAGCCAAATAGTCTACCGGGCACAAGTCGTTGATGCCGACGATTTGAATATCGTTGCGTTCTTGAGCCGCGCGGAATACAAAACGACCAATGCGGCCAAAACCGTTAATACCTACTTTAATCATAATTTGTACATCCTCCATGGATTTTTTACTTCCCTTATATTTTACAATTTTTTAACGCGCTTGCGTATATACAGCATGATGCATTTGGCGGGTTTATTTCCCCCGCAGAAAATGGCAGAGGTTGCGGGCTATTTCGCGCGGGTTAAAATCGCGCATTAAAAAGACGATGAAATACAAGATAATCAGCGGTTTTAACAGGCATCCTATATTAAGTACACAGCCGAAATAGGACGGATAAAAATTATGCGCCAGGTAATTCATCGGCGATAGGAGTAACACCAGTAGTACGAGTATGGTGTAGCCGGCGGAAGTATCGCCGTCAAAATCGTGCAAGAACAGTAAGGCCGGAAATACCAGGTGCATCAGGGTGTATCCGTAGGAAACAAACGGAAAACCGATTTCCGCCAGTGTAAGCAGTAAAATTATCTTCCATAGCGGCTGTTTGGAAAACGATACATACAAGCATATAAGTGCAAATAAGATAAGTACCAAGATAAAATAAGGTTTTAACAAGGCAGCGGAATACTCCGGAAACGAGTGAAAAATACCCAGTTCCCCGTGTTCAAGCACTAAAAATGCCGGCAGGCGGGGCAAATTGAATAGTGTGTGGGAGCCTTGTAAACCGGTGGCCATAATTTGGTGCTGGGCAGAAAAGGCCTGTAAATTAGAACTGATTACGCCAAAATTAGCGTGCGTGAGCCATGCACCTACCCCAAACAGCACGATACTGGCTCCCAAGGCCAATAGGAGGGGTTTCCAACGTCGCTGGGCAAAGAACAATACCAAAAATACGGCCGGGTATAGTTTCGTGTTAATAGCTATTGCCAGCAACAGCGCGGCCCAAGTAAAACGTTTGGTGGCATAGCACCATAAACATGAGGCCGTGAGCATAAATACAAACATTTCCACGTTGCCGCGGTCAAATAAGGCCCAAAGCGTAAAAGAAAACAAGGTTATCAACGCTGTATAAACGCCCTTTTTGGGAATCTGGGGTAACCAACGGTATACCAGCACGACGTAAAAAGCGGTAGTGGCCAAAATACACAAGGGTAGCATGAGTTCTGCCGGGAACCACGAAATAGGGTATAACAAAACAAGAAAAAACGGGAAATAATTGGTGCCGGAGTGTTCAAATACCGCCAAGCCGTATTTAAAATAATCGTAGATTTCTGTAAAATCGCTAAAGCGGTAGCGTGGGTCAAAAAACAAAGTTACTTTGGGATAATACACGTGTGCCAACAATAAATGATACAGCGAATTAAGCAACGTCGCCACTACGCCCGCTATCAGCAGCGTGCAAAACCAAAACACCCGTTTTTGGGGCAAGGTAAGCGTGTGGCAATATGTTTTAAGTTTTGCTAACATAAATAAATAGAAGATTAGCGTATTTTCTATATTATACATTAAATTGATTTTGCCCCAAAAGGAGTAGGTATGTCACTTATTTTTAATTCGGCCCGGGCCCGCAAGCAACCTTCGCTGGTGAACGCTCAAGCGTATGTCCGCTTGACGGCAAACGGTGTACAATTGCCGGCGCGGGCGGGGCTTTCTCCGTTTGCGTTTTTGATAAAAAAGGCAGCGGGTTCGTGGAAGAAATACAATTTACCGGCTGAAGTGTATTGTGCGCCAAACAAGGATTTTTGCTTTGTAACGGGTTTTGGCTGTGGCGGCCCGGCGGCGGCCATGATGGTGGAGCAGTTGATTGCGCTAGGGGTAAAAGAGCTGATTTTCGTAGGGACGGCGGGTAGTTTACAAGAAGAAGTGCGGCCCGGGGATATTGTGGTGTGTGATGAAAGCATTTGCGCCGACGGCACTTCCCCCCACTACACGGCGCGGGAGTTGGTACGCGCGGATAAAAGTTTGACAGCCCGTTTGGCCGCCTCGTTACGCGCAGAGAAATTGGATTTTCACCTTGGGCGCAATTGGTCCACCGATGCGCCGTACCGCGAAACGAACGCGGAAGTTAAACACTACCAAAAGAATCACGTGCTTACCGTAGACATGGAAACTTCGGCTTTATTTACCGTCTGTGCCAGGCGTAAAATAGCAGGGGCCGCGGTGTTTGTGGTGAGTGATTACATCGGCGGCGGCGTATGGCAGCCGAACTTTAAAAATCCGCTTATTTGGCAACATTTACGACGGTTGATACAACTGGCTCGCCACGTATAAGACGTAAAAAAAATATATCTTTTCTTTCCTTTTCAAATTTAAT
>JAKSPG010000125.1 GCA_024405075.1 Elusimicrobiaceae bacterium
GTCATACCTGCCCCGCTGACGAGTTGCTTAATTAAAATAGTAGTTCCTTCACCCGAAGAGTTAGGCACCGGGGTAACGATAACCGATTTGTGGAAAGAGATTTTTTTGCCGGAAGGAGACAATACATACGCAGTGGATTTTTCCAGCACGGCTTGCCAGCGTTCGCGGGCTTTTCCGCGTGCGATTTCTTTACCATGTTCGTTGGTAATGACAAACGCGTGCGAGGGGATAAATGTAAGGTTATTTCGTTGTGGCGGTTTTCCGTTAGAACGCATCCCCAGCCCAACTTTAATTTCTGCCGCAGTTTGGCCTTCTTCCAGGATAAACGGTTTTACTAACGTATGGGTATCTTTGACTTTTCCGCCTGTAATTTCGTGTTCCGGCCGCGTCAATTTGGGGTGTAAGCGCGTGAGTGCTTGGTTGACGTCTTGCAGGTTTTTATCCATGGAATAGAGCATGCGGTACTGGCGGTATGCTTCGTTATAATTGCGGGTTTGCTCCAACGCGTTGGCGTAGTGTTTTTTGGCTTCTATAAATTGGTGGTCGTACTCGGCCGCTGCCTTGAAATGTTTAACTGCTTTTTTGTAATTTTTTTCTTCTTCGTACAACAACCCAAGCAAATAATTGGAAAGAGCCGTGTGTACCTTGCCGCGCGAGGCCTGACGCAAATTGTACTGGGCCAGTTTTTTTTCTCCTAACCCTATTTGAGCACGGGCTAAATTGATGTGTAACAATTCCTTGCGTCCCGGTAGCTCCGGCAATTGCGACAACAGTACTTCTGCACTGGCATATTGGCCGTCGGCCAGGTAGGCCTCGGCCGCGGTTTGGGCAATTTCGTCATCTTGGGGATATAGGTGGTACGCGGCTGTAGCAATATCAACGGCCAGCTTGGGATTACTTTGCTCCATGGCGATAAACGCCGCGTTTAAGAACGCATCGCGTGATTGTGTTTCTTTGGAAATCTGGATATACGCGTTGAGGGATTTTTCCGGCTGGTAGGAAAAATAAAGCGCGGCGGCCTGATTCAACCGTTCTTGTTCGGATAATTCATTAGCGGCGCAAATAGCTGTAATGAAAAAAAAGAAAAAAAACAAAATACGTTTCACCGGGCAAGCTCCTTTTTACCTATTTTATCATATTACGGTAATCCTCCTTTTAGTATAATTTTAATATGACATTACCCGTACCTGATTGGCTGAAAGAAATGGTGAGCCGCAATAAGGCGGCGCTGCGCTCTGTGCCTGCGTTAAACGCCCAACAAGCGTTGGAACGCGGGGCACTGCATACCGTATGTCATGCGGCCAAGTGCCCGAACCGGGGGGAGTGTTTTTCGTGCGGAGATGCTACTTTTATGGTGTTGGGCGACCGGTGTACACGCGGGTGCCGTTTTTGTGCTGTTTCGCGTGAAAAGCCGCTTGCTCCCGATGCAACCGAACCACAGCGTTTAGCCCGGGCGGTGCAAAGTTGGCAGATTCGCTATGCCGTATTAACGATGCCGACCCGCGACGATTTACCCGATGGCGGGGCGGCTCATTTCGCCCGCGTGATAGAGGCCATACACGCCACTTCACCGCACGTGCGCATAGAGCCGCTTATTTCGGATTTACGAGGAAATACGCAGGCCTTGCACACCGTGTTAAAAGCACGGCCGGATGTGCTCGCTCATAATATTGAGACCGTGGAAAGTTTGTACCCGTTTGTACGGGTGGGGGCTGACTATTCTCGTACGCTTACTTTACTTGAAAACAGCAAGAAACTGGCACCCGGTATTTTTACAAAATCCGGTTTTATGGTGGGTCTTGGCGAAACAGACGCGCAGGTGCGCGTGTTGATGCACGATTTGCGTGCTGTAGGGGTGGATTTATTGACGATTGGGCAGTATTTGGCCCCGTCCGCCAATCACTACCCGGTGGCAAGCTATCCGCTGCCTGAGCAATACAAAGTGTGGGAAGAATATGCGTTTTCTATCGGCTTTAAAGCAGTAGCCAGCGGGCCGTTAGTACGTAGTAGCTACCGGGCCGGCGCATTGTATCAAAAGGCCTGTTTACAAAGCGTAGGTGAAAAAATCTGCACGGATAAAGTATAGTACTGGTATGAGAAAATTGCTAGGGATGACATGGGTTTGTTTTCTTCTCACCGCTTGTGCGGGAAATCCGCCCGCGTGGTGGAACCCGGGTGGTGTTTATTCTAACCAGGGAATTAAAACGGAAAAAAATTCCCAACAGGTTGCCGCGCCCAACGCGGCATCAGCGCAGCAACCGCAAGAGCAGACGATTGTACTGCAAGAGGATAGCTACGAAGAACTGACGCTTACTCCACTACAAGACGAGGAGGGGGAAAACGAGTCCGGTGATTCTTCGGCCGAGAGTGTCCAGCCCCCGGAAGACATGCTTCCAACTCCCAGTATGTTAGAGTAACTGCAATACGCCCCTTACCGGGGGCGTTTTTTTGTGAGGAATCCTAACTACTTTTTTTGAACAGTATATCTTCGTTGGGCAACGGTTGGGATAGAAAGTAAAATACTTACTGCAGTAAAGAAACTTTGGTTATACATAACGCCTCCTATGTACATAGTATAAAGACAAACAACAAATCTAACCAGGGTCGTTGTGCCTAGTTTTTGATAGGACTAATGACCTAGAAAAACCGGCATTCGTGACGGAAAAATTAAAAAGCTTGAGTCCTTGCCGGACGGGCAAGCGGCCTCAAACTGCTGTTTGCCTGTTTTGCTATGTTCTGTTGTAGGGGGAAAAATCTTGACATCGTTTTTTTTTTTGATACCATACGATTAGAACTTAATTTGCATGAGGGGATACGTATGGAAAAGAAAAGTGATTTGTTAGGCCGTTTAAACGTAAAGGCATTTACATTAATTGAGTTGTTAGTCGTTGTTCTCATCATTGGTATTTGGGCGGCGGTGGCCCTGCCGCAGTATAATATGGCCGTGGAGCGGGCGCGGGTCAGCGAGGCCGTTACCTTGCTGCGGGCAATAGCTCTTGCAAACGAGAGGTACTTTTTGGCAAACGGGCAGTATGCTACCTATTTAGATGAGTTGGACATAGAGGTAATAGGGAAGGGCAGTAGTGCAGGCGGAAACAGCGGCCGAAAGGAAAGCCCATATTTTGTGTACGATGTCAAACGGATTGGGGGTAGTGCTAATGAAGTTGCCTTTGCCAGTCGTCTTCCCTATAATACGTTATATGAATTGTACGTTATTCACGGAAATAACAAAGTTATGTGTGCTGATTTAGGCCAACATAACTGGTGTAAATACTTAAATAAAGTTCTTCAATAGGGATACATAAATAAATATCCCCCCGCATAGCGGGGGGTTTTTCACAGGCGGGTAAAACCCTTGCCTACTAGCCTAGGGCTAAAAGCCCTTCTTAACTGCCTGCCACACGCGACTCCCTACGCTTTGTTTGAAAGGATCTGTATCAAATGGCAACCTATCGCCTAATTCATCCTCTTTTAATTGATTCTTGATGTATTGGGCTATCTTCGCTTTATCTTTTCCTACCGTGTCTACATAGTACCCTTTACACCAAAACTCTCGGTTCCGATATTTGTACTTGAGATTTCCCCATTTCTCGTAGATTAGTAGGCTACTTTTACCTTTGAGAAAACCCATAAAACTTGATACCGCTATTTTCGGGGAAATCTCAAGTAACATGTGTATATGATCTGGGCAAACTTCAGCTTCTATTATATTCACTTTTTTCCATTCGCATAATTTGCGTAAAATTTGCCCAATCTCCAATCTCTTGTCCTCGTAAAATACCTTACGCCGATATTTAGGCGCGAACACAACGTGATATTTACAATTCCAACGCGTATGTGATAGACTTTTGATGTCATTATCCATAGTAATGACCTCCTTTTGTTTGAAGTAGGCTGCTAGTACAGCCTACTTCATTGTAACAAAAGGAGTTTTTATTATCCGCCTCATCGGTGAAACCTTAACGGAACCCCGCGCCTAGCGCGGGGTTTTCGGACACAACAAATATCCACGGGTATAAGCCCGTGGATATTTTTTATGGATTACTCGTTATCTTTGCGGGGATAAACGATACCGTACGGGCTTTCACTGCCGCTAAGTGATTTTTTTAGTGACGATAAATCTTCCATTAACTGTGCAAGTTCTTTTTGTACGCGGGCGGCTTGCGTTTCCATGTGTTCCAGGCGGCCTAGCAAAAGAGAAATCTTTTCGGTTTGTTTCATACGTATTCCTCGTCAGCCGCCCACAAAAAAAACGGCTGCTATACTTTGGCCAACGAAACGAAACCAAAAATACAACAGCCGTAGCTCCCCACCCTTACGGGCGGGGAACGTTCGGCAACAAATGCGATTGCAATCACTTTTGCTGCCTAAACGGCTATTTTGGTGTTTCGTTG
>JAKSPG010000126.1 GCA_024405075.1 Elusimicrobiaceae bacterium
TTTAAGAAATGCTATCTTTATAAGCTAACCAGCACCCGGCAAATACCTTTTTACAAATACGGCGGGCGCTTAATAAAATTTGACCGCGCAGCCCTGGAAAGCTGGCGCGCGGCCCGGCTTCAAGTTGTACCAACCCAGGCGGAACAAGCGGAAAAAGCCGCCGCCTATTGCGCTGCAAATCCCTTGAAATAATGAAACCAGGAAAGCAAATAAATATTTCGCTTATTCCTATACACGAAGCAACCCAGGAAACCGGGCGCGCCGTGCCTTATTTGGATATTGCCGGGGAAGATACGCCGATAGATTTTCTTTTTACCCTGGGCGGCAAATACGGACTTATCGCACGGGCTAACCTCCACACCCTACAAGGGACAAAGAAAGCCGGAAAGAGTGCGGCGGGCCTGGCCCTAATTGTCGCAGCTCTTAAAGGGGAATATATAGGCATAACCCCCAGCCGGGAAGATTTGGCCGTATTGTGGATTGATACGGAACAAGATAAAGAAACCTTGCGCCGGAAAGCCCGCGCCGTGCTATCAATGGCGGAACTTGACGCGCAGCCGGAACGCCTCAAAGTTGTAACCTTGCGCGGGTTTGGAGGCCCAGCGGAGGCCCTGGCGGCAACGTTGCAAGCAATAGAAGAAAACAAGGCCGATTTTGTTTTACTTGACGGCGTTGTGGATTTGTGCCAGGCGTTTAATGATGAAGAAAAAAGCCGGGACGTTGTGCGCCAGCTTGAAGCACACGCGGAAAAATACGGCGCGGCTATTCTGGGGCTTATCCATACAAACAAAAGGGATAATGAGGCCCGCGGACACCTGGGCGCTATTATGCAGCAAAAGAGCGCCGAAATATACCAGGTAAACAAAGAGGGGGACGCGGCCCAGGTATCGCAGCCGTTTAGCCGTTTTGCACCCGTGCCGCCTTTCTCTTTCTCTTTTGCGGATGATTTCAAGATAATGCCAGCCGTTGAGGCTATAAGCCGGGCCAGGGAAGAAAGCCGGGCCAGATTTGCGGAACTATTCAAAGAGGCCAAAACCCAGACAGCCGGGGAACTTGCGGAAAGATACGCGGAGGCCCAGGGATGCAGCACACGCCAGGCGCAAAGGGCAATAAAAGAGGCCAGGGATGCAAACATACTATTTCAATATCAAGAGGGCCGCAAGTGCTATTATAGTTTTTGTATGCCTGGAATTGATGAAACGGAGGAAGATGATATTTAACAGCCAAAATAATTGCGGTAATATACGACACAACGACACCCCTATATATAGGGGGTTTGTCGTATGTCGTATAATATTTACCGCTTTTGCGACAATGTCGCATTTTGTCGTGCTTTTGTCGTATGTCGTATATTTCAAAAAAGCCTATGAATACACTATTTAAAGCGCAAATTTCATTGCTACCAAACGCAAGCGCGGATGATAGCGAAATAGAAAATATTTCCCTGGGTGCGGCTCTTGTTTCGCGCAAATGGAGGAAAAAAGTTGAAGCCTTGAGGGCTGAAAAAGACCCACAAAAGCGCCAGGCCCTTAAAGATAATTTGCCTTGCATAACGCCAGGCGGAACGTTTGGGCACGTTTCCCGGGCCGGGCTAATCAATCCCAGCGGCTTTCTTTGTGCAGACCTTGACTATAAGCCGGAAAAGGGAATAAATACGGCCCTTTCTGGGTTTGACCTAAAGGCCGAAATATCCCGCTTGCCTTATGTCGCATATTGCGGCCACTCTTGCAGCGGTGCGGGCTACTTTCTTATTATCCCTATCAAAGACCCCAGCAAATACAAAGACTATTATAGAGCGCTGGCGGCGGACTTTGAGAAAGGCGGCTTAACCCTGGACGCAGCTTGCAGCAATATAGCTTTTAAACGTTTTGTTTCGTATGATGATAACCCCTATATAAACACCGCGGCCCAGCCGTATGCATACACTTTGCCGGAACGCGAACACACAACACGGGAAGCCCTGGGCCGGGAACTTGACGCAACCGAAACCGCCGCCAAAGTTGAGGCCGTTATTTCCGCTTGCGAACTCAACAAATGGGATATTACGGAAAGTTACGCCGATTGGGTGCGTATCATTTCCGCCCTGGCCTCAACGTTTGGGGAAGCTGGCCGGGATTACGCACACCGCATAAGCGCACTATATACCGGGTATGATTACCAGGAAACGGACAATAAATATAACGACCTATTGCGACACCAGGAATATAAGACCCAGATAGGAACTTTTTTCTACATAGCGCGCCAGGAAATAGGCAAGCACGATTTTGATAATATTGTACTATGAGCAACCGCAAGCGGCTAAATCTTTCTTTGTCCGAAACGGACTACAACGGATTAAACGCACTTGCGGACAAAGGCGGCTTTAATGGCTCTTGCGCCCTTGTGTGTGCATTGATAGCGGCTTATATACAATATGCCGAAAAGCACCAGAAACGGGCTAAAAAACCGCTTACAATTGAGCAAGAAATAAAGGCAATGTTTGAGTATTATGAGGGCTGGGACACCAAAGAGGATAAAACGACAATAGCAAATAACAGCATAAGCAAGAAACAAAAGTAATTGAGTATTATGAGAATAAGACAACCAACATAAACCCCGGGGGGCTTTTTTAAGAGGGGGTGCGCTTGACAAAACCCCAGCCCCACTTTCGCTTAAACGTAAGCAATTTTTTGGATTTTCGGAACTTTGGCAATTTTTGCCTTAAAGCATTGATTTTTAAGAGTTTTTTGATATGGAAAAGGATAAAGATATTAAATGTATTGCCTCCCGTGGTAATGAGCCCGGATTGTCTGGGGAAACACTAAAGCGCGCGGGGCTTACACCTTTTGAACGCGCCCAGAAGCGCAAGCACGTTGATACAATTGCAGAAATGCGAAACAAAGCAAAGAAAAGTATTTAGCTATGAAACCAGAAAAGATTTTCACTAACGAAACATTGCGCCAGAGGCTTGAAAGGGGCTTGCAAGGCGCGGCGGATTACTTGACAAAAGCCGGGCAAATAGTCAAGGGCATTTATCCCGGTGCGGTATGGTGCACAAATTTTGCCTGGGCTCTTTCCCAGAACACAGCCTTAAAGGCGTATTTTTGCCAGCTTATACGCGAAAACGAAGCAAAGCGCTTGCAGATATATTGCGGCTATGGGGATTACTCAACGCAAGAAAGCGGCTATTCGGATATTCTAACCGAAGAAATAAGGCTTAACCGCAAAATTGTTGAAATGAACAAAAGCGCAGAAATAGCGGGCGTTATGGGCTTTACAATTTCCGGCGATATTGAGGCCCTTTTGCGTATTGGCGCGCTTTCTATTGGCCGGGATGGGGTAACAATCATTGCGGACAAAGCAAAGGCCCTTATTGAGGATTTTTGCACGATTACCGCGGACAATGAGGCGGAAAAGGCTTTTATTGAAAAGCTGCAAGCAATGCAGACCGCCGCGATAGCCCTGGAACGATCCCGCAAGGACTTTTGCGACACAATTACAAGCCCAGCGGGGAAAGAGGCCGCAGAGTTATGCAATTGGGCTTATTGTGCAAATAGCCTTTTTGTTTCAAACGGCCTGGGCCTTACCTCAAAGGGGATTATTTGGCGCGCTTTCGTTTCGTATTGCATCCCGGCCAGGAAAGCGGAAAGGCCGCATTTTTACAACCGCGCGGGCATCCCGGAAATTGAGCTAAAATCATTGCTGGGGGATATGTCGCAAGCTGAATTTGCAAAGCTCTTTCCAAATGAGTGCAACAAAGTGCGCTATATCTATGCAGCAAAGCCGTTTATTAACCCTTACCCGGAAATTGACTAAACGCCCGGCCTATGATTAAGAAAGTATTTAATGAGGCTTTTGAGGCCGTAAGGGAAGAAATCTTTTTGCAGTTTAGCGCCTCCCAGAAATTTGACGGGGCAAAGATATTTGCAGTAAACAAAGCCGGGGACAAATGCCAGATTGCAACAATACAGCGCGCGGGCAAGTGCTATTTTAATTTTGATGAAAGGCCGGAGGGGATAATTACCAGGTTTGGCGGAACGGCCAAAATGGAAATAGACTTTTTGCCTTACATTGAAATTGCCAGCATAAGCGCAGAACTAACAAGCAAAAACCAGGGATATTGATATTATCCCGGTATCAATGAGAAACCGCGCCACAAATAAGGATTTGCAGCAAATCCCCTTTGCGGTGCGGCTTTCTTTTCCAAAAAGCTAATATTTTACGATTGCTGGCCTTAAATGATGCAAGAGGGGCGGAAGATTAAAAATATTTATTACCTTTGCACAAAGCCGCGCGGATATGGCGAAATTTTGGCCTTGCCGAACTTGTTACACCCTCCAAATTTCCCGCGGTTTTTTGTACCTTTTGGCCCTATTTTGTCCCCGGTACAATTTTA
>JAKSPG010000127.1 GCA_024405075.1 Elusimicrobiaceae bacterium
CAGCCGGTCCGTTAGAACACGTCCGATAAATCCGTTACCGCCGGTAATGAGAATCGTATTTTTCATGCGTAAAAATTATTTTTCATCCTCTACAAAAATTTCTATAAGCTGTTTTTCTTTTTGTTGAATCTTTTTTTGCAGTTCTTCTTTAGCTTGTTTGTCGCGTAATTCTTCCTGGTTTTGGAAATTTTCTTCGCGCAGAGCATTGCGGTGCAGAAAATCAAAATTAAATGTAAGGCGTCTGATGCCTTTATCAATATCGGCTTTGGTCGGATATTGGCCATATTTGAGTTTGTTAATCGGCGATACTTTATCTTCTTGCGGGAAATACCATAACAGCGTGTACACAATGGAAAAGAACACAGCAAAAGTGAGGACCCGGTTAAACGTTTCCCAGCGGTACAAAGCAAAAATATTAGTAATTAGTGACAATAGGATAATTCCCCCCGTCCACAAAATAAACGCCATACCTAAAAACGATAACCCTATCCCGTCGTAATTAGGGAACAACACCATCACTGCAAATATACAAACCAGCAAAATACCGAAACGTTGCCAACCACTCATACTAAACCTCCTGTTTGAACTCTACTGTCACGGTGAGTTCGTCTTTTTCGTAATACATCGGCAGCGGCCCAAACGGGCCGGCGTTAATAACGGCAGACGTCGCTGCAAAATCAAAGGTATCATCCCCTGATTTTTTTTCTGTTTTTAAATCTTTTATTTTCCCGTCGCGTGCAATAGCAAACGATACCAACGCTGCCAAGGTATTACCTGCGGGACGGCGTTTTTCCCACTCAATCCATAAGGCATTGCGTACTTGAGTGATGTACCACGGGTATGGAAAATCTGAAAAGTCAGTTTGAATATTCCCACCACCAAAGGCATTAGCTTCTTCCCCCGTATCAGACGCAGCCGCTGTTGGCTCCTTGCTTTCCTCCAGCACGCTCGGTGCGGCCAACGGGGCGGGTTTAGCGGTGGCTTTTTGTTTGGGTTTAGCGGCAATTTCCGCCTTAGATGAGTAGGCCTTTTTGGTAGGGGCTTTTGTTTGCGTTTGAGCGGCCGGAGCCGGTGGAGGAGTCTGCACAGCTGCAGGGGCTTGCGCGGCGGCTTGTTTGGCGGCGTCCTGCCCCGTGGTAGCAATTACCTTGCCGGAGCCGATGAAGTCAATACGGTACGTAGCCGCTGCCTTTTTAGCGGAAGGTGCTAAAAAGAGCAATAAAAACAAGGCGGCCAACAAGTGTAGCCCACTGGAAAGTGCTAAATAACGGTTCATTCGCTTTTGGCAAGTACGCCAATTCCCAACTTGGCGGCTCCTAATTGTTTAGCTATATCAAATACATTTACGACTTGTTGGATAGGCACTTCTTTATCCGCTTCTACTAAAATAGTTTTTTTATTAGCTTTACCCATCCGTAAAATAAGTTCTCGTTCTAAATTTTTGAGATTAAACGTTTTGTTTTGTACTAAAATAGTTCCGTTTTTCTGTACCTCTATTCGGATCACATCTTCTTCCGATTGGGTATTAACCGATTGCGATTTAGGCAAATCTACTGTCAGTTGCATTTGTACTAATAGCGGACTCATGACCATAAAAATAATCAACAAGATAAGCGTGATGTCTATAAAAGGCACCATGTTAATTTCGGCCATGACGGTTCGGTTACGGTGTGTACTCATAATCTAAATTCCACGCGCGAAGTGCGTTCTTCCGGTTGACGGTAGATAAAGTCGTTGGCGGCTTTTTCTAACTCTTTAGCAAAATAATTTGTTTTAGAGAGGAAGTAGTTGTAAGCAATAACGGCCGGAATCGCGACGAACAACCCGGCGGCCGTATTGACGAGTGCTTCGGCAATCCCTGCCGCTACGACGGAAGCCCCGCCGGCGGCCGCGGTGTTGGCGGCCAACTCTTTAAATGCATGCATGACGCCGATAACTGTGCCGAATAAACCGATAAACGGGGTAATGCTTCCCAGCGTTCCCAGGACCGTTAAGCGGCGTTGGAGTTTGGAGGTTTCCCACTCAATGACGTTGTCCGCTATTTTTTCAAGTTCGGCCGTGGAACGGTTGCGTGCGGCCGTTAGATCACCCAGTAGGTGAGCGGCCGGGGTGTTTTTTACCAGTTCTTTATGGCAGGCTTCTTTAATCTTTTGGAAATTTTCCGAGCGTAACGGATGATGACAATAGGCAATTAGTTGGCGTGAAAGTGAGATCGCTGAACGCAATCGGAAAAAACGTTCCAAAATCACCGCAATAGAATAAACGGACAACAATAGCAACAAGATTAAGACCGGTCCCCCGGCGTTAAACAACTCGCGCAACGTGGTTAACTGCATAGGTTTCTCCTTGGGGGGGTTATCCCCGTACGACAAAAATAGTAATAAGCTGCAAAAGTATATTGGCAAATAGCCCGGCACATACATCGTCAAACACAATGCCAAACGCATTTTCCATGCGGTCAAAGGTTTTTACCAGCCAGGGCTTGAGCGTATCAAATGTGCGAAATAATACAAACGCTGCCACAAAATACGGCCATGTGCGGGGTAAAAACGCCATGGCGGCCAGGTATCCGGCAATTTCGTCAATGACAATCTTGGGGTTATCATGCCCAGCCTGTCCCTTAAATTGTACTTTTTTACATACAATTACTGCAAATACCCAAAACGCCAGCATGGCAATTGCATAGAGGGTAGGATCTTGCGGCAGTACCCACACAAGCGGTACGCCGAGCAGGGTGCCTAAAAACCCAGCTCCTGTGTTTTTTTTAAACGGAAATACCAACGGTGGCAAATAACTAATAAAACAGCCGGTGGCCAAAAAACGGATTATTTGTTGCATGCGGGCAAACTCCACGATTTGCGTAACAAATCCCAGTTATTGCGCAAGTACGATACAGCACTTATCCAGGTAATAACGGCGGCCAAAGCAGTGATGGTATATGGGATTTTCTGTAGCAAAATAAACAGAAATACGCAAACCTGCCGGGCCGGGCCGGTAAATAACTGGGCGAGGTGGTAAATGTCTAACACAAAGAAAATCGTGCCGATGGCGGACATCTGAATAACCGTTTTGAATTTCCCCCACCGTTCAGCCGCCATTACTTTACCTTCCAAAGCGGCAATAACACGCAGGGTGGAAATCATCAGTTCGCGTAAGCAGATAAAAAATACCGCCCAACTGGGGATGTCTAACTCGTGTATTCCCACAAAGGCAAAGAATGCCGCCGCTACCAAAATTTTATCTACAAACGGATCCACTATGGCCCCAAACGGGGTGATGGTGTTCGTGGTGCGTGCAATTTTTCCGTCCACCCAATCGGTACTGGCCGCCACGATAAAAATGAGCGTGGCTGTAAAACGGGCCCAGGCAAAAGGCAGCAGAATAAACAGGAACATGACAATGGACATTGCCGCACGTATGAGGGTAATTTTGTTAGCCAGCGTCATCATTTAAAAAATCCTCCGAAAACCGCTTCATCCAGCGGTGTGTTTTTTTGTATTTTTGTTAAAACGGCTTTTGTAACAAGCAAGTCCGACTCAATGGCGATTTCCGTCGGGAAAACATCTTTTTGCGACAGCGTAACATACAGTGTATACATCTCCCCCTCTTTGGGAGTGAGTGCCAGTTGATTCGGTTTTATTTGTTTGACCTGGTGGCGGTTTAACAGGGCCGTATAATTACCAAAATCAAACAATGCCTGGTTGGGTTGATTTTGTTGCCAATCCGTCCAGGACAAGGTAGTAACCTGCTTTCCAGACTCATCTAAAATAATAATTTCCTGTTTGTTCGTAATGGCTGATTGCTCCACCTGTTCATCTTCGTTTAAGGTATCTAAACGCAATAATGAATGCTCCTTGTCGTAGAACAGCATTCCTTGCGAGCGGCTGACCAGCACGCCGTCGTACTCGGTAGTTTGGGTAAATGCTGTTTTAAGCGAGCGGAGTTTTTGGTCCCACTGTTTAAATTGGGTAATAAGGTTCTGTTCGCTGTGCGTTGGAGCTACGGCGGCTTTGTTGGGCAAAGCGACAACGGGCGTTGGGGTCGGTTCGGTAGCCGGCAATTGGACTTGTTCCTGTGGTACAGCCGTTTGTTCCGGTGCATCCGAACAGCCACCTGCCAAAATCCCGACCAGTAATAAGAGGGATATGTTATTTGTAGACCGTTTCATAAGAGGATTCCTTATAGTCTTTTTCATATGGCGGATTTTCCAACTCCTCAATACCTTGGTCAATCAAATCGTAGTGAATTTCCCAACGGTTAGAGCCTTCCGGCTTGGTGATATAGCCACGCATTCCCAGTCCGCTGAGCATGTTGGTCGCACGGGCTGAGGA
>JAKSPG010000128.1 GCA_024405075.1 Elusimicrobiaceae bacterium
TTATGCTTTTTTTTTATTTATAGACCTATACATAGGAGGGGATATAAATGAGAAATAAAAGTAGTTTGTCGGGCATTTTAAGTGTAAAAGCGTTTACGCTCATTGAACTTTTGGTAGTCGTTTTAATTATTGGTATATTGGCGGCGGTGGCTCTGCCCCAATATAAAGTGGCGGTAGCCCGTTCCCGGTATAAACAAGTTGTTCTGTTAGGCCGGGCTTTTCAAAAAGCACAACAAGAATATCGGTTGGCTAACGGAACTTGGGCAAGAAGTTTTGATGAATTATCTATTGATTTGCCCGCGCCTATAAGTTCAAAGACGGACTCCGACGGGGATATCTTATATTATTATTCATGGGGATCTTGCGCGCTAAGACTTGGTTCAACGCGGGTAGATATGCAGTATTATCCAAAGAATGCTCCGACATTAGAAGTCCGTTTAAATGAGCAAAATTCTATGGCGTGTATATGTGGGGCCGGGCAGGATAATTCTCTTTGCAACAAAATATGTCGTGCGGAAACCGGAAAAACCACTCCTACCGAGGGCAGTAGTTACAATTATTATTACTATTGATATTTTTGCGATAAAAAGTCCTCCCGTAATGAGGGGACTTTTTGGAACTTCTTTGGGAAGTTGTTATTTCTCTAATTTCTCTGTGGGCGGAATTGCGGACAAGTATTTGTAGAGGTCGCGCCTTGGTAAACATATTGAAAACCCCGACACTTTTGTAAGTGTCGGGGTTTAGTATTTAGTTCAGTAACTAAACTTACTTTTCAACTTTTTCTGCGGGTTGGATGGCCGCAAGTTGTTTGTACAAGTCGCGTCTCCACGCATACTCAGACTCGGCCTGTTTAATTAGTTTCTTCGCCAATTCCGGGTTATCGCGCATCAACCCTTTGAAGCGGTTTTCGCCACTCATATAGTCAGCTAGCGGCAAGGTAGGAGCGCCGAGCGGGCTATCTACGTGCAAGGGGTTCTTGCCTTCGTAGCGGGCTTCGGGGTTGAAGCGGTAGAGGATCCAGCGGCCGGCTTGTACGGCACGTTTGGCTTCGCCCATACCTTTGGACATATCAATCCCGTGAGCAATACAATGCGAGTACGCGATTACCAAAGCCGGGCCGTCGTAAGCATCGGCTTCCGCCAAGGCCTGAATGGTCTGGTTCATATTCGCACCCATAGCGATTTGCGCGACGTAGATGTTACCGTACGTCATGGCAATCATGCCCAGGTCTTTTTTTGGCATGGTTTTGCCGCCTGCCGCGAATAGCGCTTTGGCACCTAACGGGGTGGCTTTGGACATTTGACCGCCGGTGTTGGAGTAGACCTCGGTATCCAGCACCAAGATTTTGATGTTCTTGCCGCTGGCGAGTACGTGGTCTAAACCGCTGTAGCCGATATCGTAGGCCCAACCGTCACCGCCCAAAATCCACACGGATTTGCGGATGAGGTAATCGGCCAAGCTCAACAAGCGTTTGCCTTTTTCGCAGTTGGATTTGGAAAGGATTTCTTTCATTTGCGCAATGTTTTTGCGTTGTTCTTCCACTTCCGCGTCAGTCGTTTGCGCATTGTTGATAATGGCATCTGCCAAGGCCACGTGCTCTTTTAAGCAGCAGTTCTTGGTTTCTTCAACGAGGACCAAGGCATCTTTGTGCAGTTGGTCAAACGCTAAACGCATACCTAAACCAAATTCCGCGTTGTCTTCAAAGAGCGAGTTGGCCCAAGCCGGCCCTTTGCCGTCTTCGCGTTGGCAGTAGGGGGTGGTGGGCAAGTTGCCGCCGTAAATGGAAGAACAACCTGTGGCGTTGGCTACGGCCAAGCGGTCGCCGAATAATTGCGTTAAGAGTTTTACATACGGCGTTTCACCGCAGCCTGCGCACGCACCGGAGAACTCAAACAAGGGTTTTCTCATTTGAGAACCTTTGACAGATTCTTTCTTCGTTTTGACGTCAGCTTGTTTGAGGCCCAAGAAGAAAGCGTAGTTGTCAATTTCGTTTTCGCGCACGGAAAGTTGGTGCACCATATTGATAGCTTTCTTTTCCGGGTTTTCTTTGTTTTTCGCCGGGCAGTTAAATACACACGCGCCGCAGCCGGTGCAGTCTTCCACCGCTACTTGTACGGTGAATTTTTTACCGGCGAGGTCGGCTTTGCCGTCGGCAGATTTAAACGTTTTAGGAGCGTCTTTCAAAGCGTCTGCGTCGTAGGCTTTAATGCGGATAGCCGCGTGCGGACACACGAGTGAGCAGAAACCGCATTGGATGCAGGTGTTCGGGTCCCACGCCGGAACCATCAGTGCAATATTGCGTTTTTCATATTGGGTGGTGCCGGTGGGATATACGCCGCCTTCCGGCATTTTAGAGGTCGGCAAGTTGTCGCCGCGGCCGGCAATCATTTCGCCCAAGACGTCTTTTACAAACGCCGGGGAATCGGCCGGAACGGGGGCTTTGGTATGCAGTTTGGAAGAAACTTTGGACGGATATTTCACTTCGTGTAAGCCCGCCAAGGCCGCATCTACGGCTTTGTAGTTCTTCTGCACGACTTCTTCACCTTTTTTGGAATAGGTTTTTTCAATGGCGTGTTTGATGTCCGCGATGGCTTTTTCGGCCGGGATGACACCCGCGATACCGAAGAACGCCGTTTGCATGATTGTATTGGTGCGGCTGCCCATGCCGGTTTTGAGGGCAATTTCAGACGCGTCAATCACATAGACCTTTAATTGGCGGTCAATGATGAGTTGTTGCACTTCGGCGGTGAGGTGGTTCCACACATCCTCGGCACTATAGGGCGAGTTGATAAGTACGGTCGCGCCTTTTTTGGCTTTGCCCAGTACGTCGTATTTATCCAAGAAGTCAAACATGTGTACGCCGATAAAATCAGCCGATTGGATGAGATACGGGGCGCGGATATAGTTTTTACCAAAGCGGATATGCGAGGTCGTCATAGAACCGGATTTTTTGGAGTCATAGACGAAATATCCTTGCGCAAAGAATCCGTTGGCGGAAATAATTTTCATAGTGTTCTTGTTGGCACCGACGGTACCGTCAGAACCTAATCCGTAGAACAATGCGGCGAAAATATCATTACCGGTTTTGCTTTCCAATTTGGCGGCAGGCAATGATTTGTGCGTTAAGTCGTCGTTGATACCTACCACAAAATCTTTAATCGGAGTTTTGGCGGCTAAATTATCCAACACGGCTTTGACGTCGCTGGGGGTAAAGTCTTTGGAACCGATACCGTAACGACCGCCGATAATTAAAGGTGTGGTTGCAAATTTGGCTTTGGCTTCGTCCGTCAAGAACGCCGCGCAAACATCTTGGAAGAGCGGCTCGCCCAAGGAGCCGGGTTCTTTGGTGCGGTCCAAAACGGCTACTTTCTTAATAGTGTTTGGAATGACGCGGATGAAGTCTGCAATAGAGAACGGGCGGAACAATTTTACTTTAAGTACGCCCACTTTTTCACCTTTCATGGCTTCCACGGCGTTTTGCGCCACGTCGGCACCGGAGCCCATCACCACGACTAATCGTTCGGCATCTTTGTCGCCTACGTATTGGAACAAGTCGTATGTGCGGCCCGTCATTTTGGCCAGTTTGGCCATTTCTTCTTTAACGATACTAGGCACGGCGTTATAGAATTTGTTGACAGCTTCGCGTTCTTGGAAGTACACATCCGGGTTGGCAGCCGTACCGCGCACGGTCGGGTGTTCCGGGTTCAAGCCGCGGGATTTGTGGGCGGCTACGAGTTCGTCGTTAATCATTTCCTTCATTTGTTCTTTGGTGAGCGGTTCCACCATGTTGAGTTCGTGGCTGGTGCGGAAACCGTCAAAGAAGTGTACAAACGGTACGCGGGCGCGCAAGGTGGACGCTTGGGCTACAAGAGCGAGGTCCATAGCTTCTTGCGGATTATCGGAACAGAGCATGGCCCACCCGGTTTGGCGTACGGCCATTACGTCGGAATGATCGCCGAAAATGGACAACGCGGTGGTAGCAATTGCACGGGCAGAAACATGGAAAACCGTGGGGGTTAATTCGCCCGCGATTTTGTACATGTTGGGGATCATGAGCAAGAGGCCCTGGGAAGCGGTAAACGTGGTGGTTAGCGCACCGGCTACCAAAGAGCCGTGTACCGCACCGGAGGCACCGCCTTCGGATTGCAATTCGCTAACAGAGGGTACGTTACCCCAAATGTTCGTTTCGCCTTTGGCGCTTTTCGCGTCGCAGATTTCGCCCATCGTGGAGGAAGGCGTAATCGGGTAAATAGCAAT
>JAKSPG010000129.1 GCA_024405075.1 Elusimicrobiaceae bacterium
TACTACCTGATTTCGGCGGGCTCATCTTAACGCCAAAAGGCTTGATAAATCCGTCCCGCATGTAGACTTACTTAATCCATTGGGTATCTGCGCACGTTAGATGAGACAGAAGAAAGAGCCCCCGCCCCCATAATTTTTTGGCAAAAACTTCCAGCAGTCCCTTTGTAATAATAGTACCATTCCAGGCAATATAATTTATTTTCCAAAAAATAAGTCCCCACCCCGCACCCTTTATAGGGCCCTTTCCGAAACCAGGCATGATTGGACGACAGCCGAAGATAAATTTCAAAGGAATCGTTATAGCGTACCACATCGCTATCCGAAGCTAATCCACTAGCCCCCAATGTGCTGGCATTTCTTGCAGACAAATTATCAAAACCGATGTCCAATTCGCTAAAGTGGGTGGGATGTGTTCCGTTGGCCCGGTCATACGTTTGCTGGGACTGTGCTAAACTTTTTGATAGTGTTATGAGTTGCCTGCTACGCGATTTCCACACTGCTTTTTGGTACTGCGGCAACGCCACCTCCGCCAATATACCGATGATAAGAACGACTACCAATAATTCAATTAACGTAAATGCTTTTGCGCTGAAACAGCCCAACAAATGACTTTTCTTTTCCATACGTATCCCCTCATACAAGTTAGGTTATAAGCGTATGATATCAAAAAAAAAAACGATGTCAAGAAATTTTTTCTTCCAGTTAAAAATAACAACGGCGGGCTTTCGCCCGCCGTCTTAAAATCAGCGTAAAACTCCTCTTATTCTTTACGTTGCTTTAGGGAAGAGAACTTGGGGTATAACGCATCCATAAAGGTATTATACGCCGTTTCCCCGCCGCGGATCTTCAAATTGACCGACAGCACATATACGTCTTTTTTAAGGATATCGCGCCAATTATCTGGGAATTTAACAAAATCCTTAAATGTAGTAATCAGTGGCAAGTTTCCGCGAGTCGCTTCAAAACTGCGCAGGTGCTCCTCCGTATAATACTGGTGGTCCGGGAAGCGCCATTTTTGTTTAAGTTCCAACCCAAGCCCCGTAAGCGTATTTTCAAATGTGGCCGGGTGCCCTAACGCACAAAAACAAGCTACCGACCCTTTTACCTTGTCTAATTCCACTTTACTGCTGGTGCAAATATCCATGTAATACTCGGGCTGGTGCTCGCTTTCCAGAATTTCCACTTCGTCGTTATATTCACGAATAGTATCTTTAATGTCCTCCAGTTCGCGGGCTGAAACCTGGTCGCAATGTGTTAGCACCACCAAGGAGGCACGTTCAAACGCACGCAAGGGTTCGCGCAGTATCCCATAAGGAAGAAGCGCCTTATTGCCAAAGGGATTTTTAGCATCTACCAATATGATATTCGCATCACGTTGCAACGGGAAATGCTGCAAGCCGTCATCTAATAAAACAAGTTGGCTTTTAAAACGGCGCAATGCTTCCGTAGCCGCCGCTACACGGTTGGGCGAAATAATAATCGGCACTTTGTACTGGCTGAGCACGCGGCTCATCATAAAAGGCTCATCGCCCGCCAAGCGCCAATCGGCATCCGGGTTGTCAAACAAGATGACCGGGCCCTGCGTTTTTTGTTGGCGTTTGTACCCGCGTGAAACAATGGCCACGCGGATGCCCTCTTTCGCCAGTTCTGTGGCCGCCAATAAAACGGTGGTCGTTTTTCCGGTACCTCCGGCGGTAATGTTACCGATACACACCACACGGGAATTTACACTTTTGGCGTTTTTCCACCCCCAGGCATACGCCAGCTGGTTGGCTTTCACACCAGCCCCGTATAATTTAGAGGCTGCCAATAATACCCCACGGCCCAGCGGATTCTTTTCCAACCTATTTTTACACGTTAATAAATCCATAGTAACTTCCTTTTAGAAATATTTTAGATATTCTACCATTTTCTGCCATTTTAGCAATACACTAAACTGCTGGGGTTTCAAGTGAAAATTAGTATAATAAAAGTATGGCAAATGACCGTTTCCAAAAAACCCCTTCTCATTACATACAATACCTGGCACTTAAGGCCCTTTGTTTCATGCTGCGCTGTTTGCCGTACCGGGTAGCCGTTGCGTACGGACGTGGCTGGGTAGGAAGCACTCGTCGCATTTTGCGAGGCCGTTTCCGCCGAGTAATACGAGATATCCAACTGGCTTTCCCCGAAAAATCACCTTCGCAATGCCGCCAAATTGCGCGGGAATCGTGGCGCAACATGGGTGGTATTATGGCCGAATTTTTAAAATTATCGTCTATGCCGGTAGACGAATTCAAAACCTATTGCCGCATTGAAGGTATCGAAAAATTGCGCCAAGCGGAAGCAACGACCGGCGGAATTATCCACATCGGGCACTTTACCAACTGGGAAGCGTTTGGGTTAGCGGCTTCGGCCTACGGATTTGACAAAGCCGTGCTGGCACAGCGGGTAGACAACCCGTACGTGGACGAAGAAATCAACCGCCTACGCAACGTGTTTGGCGGACATACCTTCTACAGTAACCACCAGGACAAACCTTTCTTTGCGTGTATGCGTTGGCTTAAAAAGAAAAAAATGCTGGGTATTCTATTTGACCAAAACACCATTTCCGGCGAAATTTGGCTTCCCTTTTTAGGCCGAACAGCCGCATTTTCCCCCATAACAGCACTACTGGCAATTAAAACACAGGTACCTGTTTTCCCGGTGAACGTAACTCGCCAACCGGATGGTAAATTGGTCTGTACGGTGTATGATCCGGTTCTGCCGCCGCAGGAATACAGCTTGGCTCGCGTCCGCCAATTTACCAAAACACTGGTGGAATATTATGAACAGTGGCTGCGGCAAGACCCAGCTTCCTGGTTGTGGGCCCACAACCGTTGGAAACGCCAGGCCGAGGGCGAAGCGTATTTAGCAGCACACCCGGAGGAACGTGTATGAAACCCGCCAAAGCCGTTTTTTTTGACCGGGACGGCACCCTTATCTACGATTATGGCTACCTTTCCGACCCAGCCAAAGTCCGCCCATACAAACACGCCGTGGAAGCTTTACACCTCCTCACACAAGCCGGATATCGCCTGTTTATTGTATCCAATCAATCGGGTATCGGGCGAGGTTACTTTACCACGGAGCGGGCCAAGGCTGTTAATGACCGCCTGCGCAACTTATTTTTGCCTGTTACGTTTGATGATATTGTATTTTGCCCGCACGCGCCGGACGAAAACTGTGCCTGCCGTAAACCCAAACCTGCCCTGGGCCTACAACTGATTAAGAAATATCACTTGGATGTTTCACGCTCGTTTATGATAGGCGACAAAAAATCGGACGTAGAATTTGGCCACGCTCTGGGCTGTAAATCTATTCTAGTTACAACCGCCAACGGTGCGCGCCACCGCCGGAAATACCCGGACATGCACCCCGACTATGTAGCAACAAATTTGTCCCGGGCGGTACAATTTATCTTGCAAAAGGAGCAGGCATGAAATATTTAATAACCCTGATTTGCGGGGGTATGTTGTTAATCAACGGGTGTTGTTTTCACAAAAACACTTCCGTTGTTGAGCCGACGATAGATACTCCGGTTGAAACCCCCGACGTCTCCGCGCCGCAACCCCAGCCAGCAGAACCGGTTGAGCCGACAACGTCTCCTTTACCAAATCATCAAGAAAAAGTTGCCCCCCAAACCGCTGAAAAAAAAGCTTCCGTCTCGACGGCTACCGCGGCAACAAGTGTGTCCATCATCCCAGCCGATCCCCCCGCCTTTGCGAACGAAGAAATTCTATCGCTGGAGGGCCGCAACCTCAACCCGCTTATTCACAAAACCCCTGTTTCCGATGCGCACATTAACGCCCCCTGGAAAGCAGAACAGTTAAAATATGGGATTTATTATTCGTTTATCAAAGCAGGAACGGCTTACATTAAAAACCGCGGGTTAGTGGATGTTTCCGGCCGGCAGGCATATCTTATACAAACCACGGCGCTTTCCGCCACGGTTATTGACAGCATATTTAAAGTGCGGGATGTGAATTTTTCGTGGTTAGATGCCACCAATTTTTACTCCCTGGGTTACAGCCAAAGTTTGCGCGAGGGGCGCTATCAGCGCGACGAGTGGGTGCTTTTTGATTACCCCAAGCAAACGTATCGCGGCGAATTGCAAAAAAAAGCCGAGCCGCGCGGCTTTAGCGGGCTACTCACGCAACCCGTGCTGGACATGCTTACCTCCCTCTATTACGTGCGCTCC
>JAKSPG010000013.1 GCA_024405075.1 Elusimicrobiaceae bacterium
GCTGGACCGTATTAGCATTATTTGTAACGGATACGATATGCCGGGCTCTATTCCGTACGAAGAAATGGAACGTTTTTACGCGCAGTTGGAACGGGAAGTAGATGTGTTCTTGCCATGGGATGCCGATGTAATGGCTACGTCCAACCGTCGCGAAGTGGAAATTATTACTAATCCGCAAGCCGAATGGGTAAAGGGGCTTCGGCTTGTGCTGGCTAAAATACGCGATTTAAAACCGGCTCCGCGCGATTGGGTTTCTTCCGTTTCGGACGAAGAATTTGCCCAAGCCTCGCAGCAGATTTGGTCCCCGGTGCTCTTTAACGGGGGAGATGTCTCGCCCGTTTCCGAGCACGTAGCTGTGGAAGAAGACGGCTCGGCCAAAACGCAGCTTTCCTTTTGGGATGATTTAAAACAGAAAGTTCACAAAGAAGTCGTGCACACGTTGGAAATTGAACACATCGTCATCAGTGATGAATCTTCCTCCAGCGAGCAGACCCGCAAACGGGTATCTGCCATCGTGGACGATATTTTGCAAAAGCAGCCCAACTTGCAGTTCTCGCGCGATCAGCGCGCTCGTTTCTCGGCGGAGTTGTTGGACGAAATTTTAGGGTTAGGTCCGCTGGAAGTTTTAATGCGCGACCCGGCCGTTACCGAAATTATGGTCAATGCCTTTGACAAGATTTTCATTGAGCAAAAAGGTAAATTGACCTTAACTAAATACAAATTTAGAAATAACGAGCAGGTCGTACAAGTGATTAAACGTATCGTGGCTCCGTTAGGCCGCCGTATTGACGAATCGGTGCCGCTCGTAGACGCGCGTTTAAAAGACGGCTCGCGTGTGAACGCGATTATCTCTCCGCTGGCAGTTTCCGGCCCGACGTTGACCATCCGCCGTTTCTCGTCTAAACCGTTCGGCCCGGAAGATTACTACCGTTTTGGTACTATTACCCCGGAGTGTATGGCGTTTATTGAAAAATGCGTTAAGATTCGCAAAAACATCATTGTCTGTGGTGGTACCGGTACCGGTAAAACCACGTTCTTAAATGCCATTTCCGGTTATATTGCCGATGATGAACGTATTATTACCGTGGAAGACACGGCGGAACTTCGTCTGCAACAGCCGCACTGGGTTTCGCTGGAAAGCCGTCCGCCAAACATTGAAGGCAAAGGGGCGATTACTATTCAAGATTTAGTAAAAAACTGTTTGCGTATGCGTCCGGACCGCATTGTAGTCGGGGAGTGCCGCGGCGCGGAAGCGTTGGACATGTTGCAGGCTATGAACACCGGTCACGAAGGGTCACTGACGACTATTCACGCTAATACTCCGCGCGACGGATTATCGCGTTTGGAAGCAATGTGCATGCAGACCGGGGCCGATTTGCCGATTTTCGCCATCCGCGAAATGATTTCCTCGGCTGTGAATATGATTGTCCAGCTCTCGCGTTTCTCGGACGGTTCGCGTAAGGTTACGTACATTACCGAAATGCACGGCCAAAAGGACGGGCAAATCCAATCTACCGACTTGTTCCGCTACGTGCAAACAGGCGTAGACGAAAATGGCAAAGTGCACGGGGTGTTTGCCCCTACCGGCAAGTTGCCCACGTTTTTTGAAGAATTTGCCGCTAAAGGGCAACCTGTGGCAGAAGAAATATTTACTAAAAATGCGGTTCCGCTGGACGAAAACGGCGAGCCGGATTTAGAGGCCGTTCGGCACGGTGACTTTGCCGCACCTGGTAAAGCTCCGTCGGCTCCGGGGGCTCCTCTGCCGCCCAGTGCTCCGCAGGCACCGGAACAAAACGGATAACGGATTTTTTTTTATGACGAAATACTTTCGCTTAAGTGGAATAATGATACTGGTGATTGCCTCGCTGTTTAGCACAGCGCAGGTACACGGCCGTGCTTTGTCGGCCAAAAACCGTACCAGCATCCGCTGCGCACAAGAAAAGATGCGTATTTTGGCGGAGTTTTTTGATGTCAATTTGTCTAACGATAAAAAAGTATACGAACTACCTGCCGAGTGCGGCGGCGGACGGACACAACAAATTACCATGCCTAAATGGTTTGGCGACGAATTAACGCGCATGAATGCCAACAAGGTCGTTTATATTCCTAACGAAGGCACCTACAGCGAAGTGGATTTGTGGCGCCAGGCCTTTTCCAACGTCTACTTGTTCTTGGACCGCGCCGATAAATCGCTGGATCCCAGCCAGCCAATCGTGTTGGACCAGCTTTCCCGCGGCTATGTAGGTAACCGCATCAACTTAATGGCTACGCTGGACCGTTTGAATAAAGACTTGCTACGTGGTAAACAGTTGCTCGTTATGAAGGATAGCATGGAAGGGCGCGCCCGGTCTATGTTATCTACGCTGGAGTTAATTAACAGCGAGTTCTTTAGTACAATAGAATCTTTTTCCAGTCCCATTTCCCAGCGGGAAGATAAGTATCGCCAATCGGTCATGGCTGTAGTGGTGTTGGCAAACCATTTGTTTGCCCAATTTAGAGGAACGGCCATCCCGGCCTTCCCGGCGGATCCCAAAATTTACCGTACCACCCGGGCAGACCGCGCTTCCAGTTTATTTATGATTTTGCTTGGCTCGGCCTTGGCCGGGCTGGCCGTATACCTGTTGTTGGAAAACAAACGGGAAAGTATCTCCGCCATGATAGAAAATTACCAGCAAAAGAGCTCGGCGTGGGCGGAAGATTTTAACCGCCAGTTTTTAACGATAGATGTAAAATACATTGTGTTCGGTACGATAGGCATTTTTGCGGTATTTGGGTTGATTTTAGGTTTGCTTACCGGTGGATTTACTGGGGTGTTTATATTTTTACTTATGGTGTTATTGGGCGGCGTGTTAGGGGTGCGTATGCCGCTAGCCGTATTGGATACACTTAAGAAAAGCCGTGGGCGCAAAGTCAACGCGCAGTTAATGGACGCGTTAATTTTACTTTCCAACTCGTTGCGTTCCGGTATGGATATTGTACAGGGTTTTGAAATGGTCTCGCGGGATTTACTGCCGCCGATTGCGGATGAATTTGGGCTGGTAGTGAAAAACGACCAGTTGGGTACTCCTTTTGAAAAAGCACTGGATGGCTTAACCGAACGGGTAGAAAGCCGCATGCTTTCGTATATTGTAAAAGCCATTATCATCCAGCGGCAGGTGGGGGGAAACTTAACGGTTATCTTCTCGCGCTTGGTGGAAAATATCCGCGAAGAAAGCAAGTTGGAAGAAAAATTGCAGGCCATGACGGCGCAACAAAAAATACAATCCATTGTGGTCAGTATCATGCCATTTGTGATGATGCTGGTTATGTTTATCTTTAACCCGGAACAGATGATTTCGTTCTACACCAGTCCGCTGGGTATGTTTGTGTTTATTTTCTGTATCATCTGGATTGGTATCGGGATGAAGATTCTCAAAAAGATGGGCGAGGTGCGGGTATAATTTATGAACGGTACACTACTAAATCTGGGACTTGTGCTTTTGGTGGTAATAGGGGCTATTAGCATTTTTATGGCAGTGCTTGCCTTGTTATCTCCGAAGGAACAAAAAGAGGAGTTGATGGATATTGCCGTCAAACGTTTCAAGTCCACCTCCAGCTTTGCGCGTTTACAGCCGGAAGATAAATTCTTTGACCGGATAGCGGTGTTCTGCTTGCGCAACTTCCACCTGGAGGACAGTTTGGAGGAGATGCACCTGCTACTGGGAAGCCCCGATAATCCGCAACCGGTAGATATTCTTTACAGCAAAATTTTGTGTTCGCTCGTCATTCCGGCGGCGGTGATGTTGTTGTTTCAGTCGCTTTGGCCGGTCATTCTTGTGCCATTTTGTTTCTACGTGCCGGATGTGTTACTCAAAAGTAAAATCCAAAAACGTCAAGCCGAGTTGCTGGGTAACTTCTCTACCACGGTAGATTTGGCCGCGCTTATTATTGAATCCGGGTTAGATTACTTAACTGCTTTTGAAAGAATTATTAAAATTGCCAAAGTCAAAACCATTTTGGAAGAAGAACTGGAAAAAACCATTAATGAAATTAAACTGGGTTATTCCCGCCGCGAAGCGTTAGAGCACTTTGCGGCCCGTACGGGTGTACAGGAAGTGCGTTCCCTTGTGGGGCTGATTATCCAGTCGGACGAACTTGGTACCAGCTTGGTGGATTTGCTGCGCAATTTCTCTACGGACTTGCGCTCTCGCCGTTTGAGCCGGGCGGAAAAGTTGGCGGCACAGGCATCTACTAAGATGTTATTTCCATTATTTATGTTCATTTTCCCAACGATTTTTATTTTGATTTTAGCGCCGATGATTATGGGCCTTATCAACGGCGGTATGGGATTTTAGAGGATACCTATGAAAAAACAATTGCTTTTCGTATTTTTGTTTATCTGCGTGGCCGAAGCGGCTTGGGCGGCGGGGCCTTTTCACAAAAATCCTTCCGTGCGTCAACGCGGCAAAGAGGAAGGTATGTTGTTGGATTTAGGGAAAATTTCCATGGGTACGCTTAACGACGTAGAAGAAAAAAAGCAATACCTGTCTACCGTCCAACTGGAAAAGCAACGTATCCAAAACTATACGCTTCGTATGGTGTACGAAAATGCCTACCGGCTCTACAAACAGGGCGACTATCAACGGGCTCAAGAAATGGCGCAGTCTATTTTAAGTATCGATCCCAATTTCAAACAAGCCCAAACGCTGGCTTGGCAAGCCCAAAACATGAATACCTACGGTACGACTTCCGAGAAGCAGGTCATTGCCTCCAAATTCCAGGAAGCGGCCCGTTTGTACGACATCGGCCGATTGGTGGAAGCGAACGATAAATTAAACGAAATTTTGACTATTCAACCCCACAATGCCAGCGCGATGGAGTGGAAACAACGCATTGACGTGGAAATTGCGCGTGAATATGCCCGTCGTGGCGATGAAGCCGAGAAAAAGGGTGAATACCAAAAAGCGTTGGATGCGTGGTATAATTCACTACTGATGCGCAAGGAAGATTCGCGTTTGGTGGCCAAAATTTCCAACGTGGAAAACCAATTGCGTAAGCAGCAGGTGGACGAGGGGATGAAGCAAGCACTGGACTTTTACAACAAAGGCCAGTATGTAGAGTCGTATGCTGTATTTGAACGGATTATGAAAATTCAACCGGGCGACCCGCGCGTGCAGAAGTATATGTCCCAGCTTAAAAACGAAATCGCTGCCGGTTATTACAACGCCGGGAATCGTTCCTTTAGCTATAACAAATTTGACCAGGCCGTTGCTTACTGGAACAATGCCAAAAAATGGGGGGCAGATTCTGCTACGATAGACGGACTGATTAAGAAAGCCCGTAACGCGAAGGAAAACAATTTGCGTCTTAAACAACGGCGTATCGTGGCCGCACAACGTAGACAAGAAGAAACCACGGTTGTGGAAGAAACCCCTGCGCCCGAAGTTCCGGAAGCACCCGAAACGATAGAAACCGTTACGGTGGAAGGAAATACTCCTGCTGCACCGGGAGTAATCCCCGCGCCGCAGCCGGCTGCACCGGGTGGAACCACGACCCCAGCTGCTGCCGGACCGGAAACACCCGGTACCAACGATGCACTGCCGATTCTAGGCGGTACTGTCAACCGGGTTTCTGCAGAAGCCAGTGCGGCTTCACGTGCGAAATATATTGAAGGGTTGGATGCGTTTAACCAAGATGATTACGAACGTGCCCGCCAAGCCTGGATTGTGGCCAAACAGCTGGACCCGGGCAACAGCGATGCGGATATGGGACTGCGCAAAGTAGAAGAATTGATGCGATAGTTAAGGAGCGAGTAACATGAAGTTGACGTCTAAATGGATCTTATGTTTTGTATTGGTATCGGTATATGCCGCGATGATGGGCGGGCTGTTTTATTACAACTTGTTTAAATTCGTTTTTGATAAAAAACTGCAAAACGAAATGGTGGAAATGGTGCGTTACCGGGCTCCCTCCTTGGTGCAGTGGTTGGCCTCTCGCCCCAAAGGAGAGGCGACTTTCCGCGAGGCGGAAGTGATGAAAGATTTGGCCCGTACCGATGAGCGCATCAAAAGTTTGGTGTATTTAAATTACGACGGTTCTATCCGCTGGCACGAGAATACGCAGTTCTTGCGTATGTCCTACCCGGACTATAATAACGCCGTAGGGTTTGACACGAACGCGGCGATGCAGGCCATCCGGGACCGATTACCTCGTGCCATTTTGTTCGGTAAGGGTAATTACTATGACATGGCTATCCCGTTGCTAGCTAAGGACAGTGTAGTTGCTGGTGTGATTAACGTTATCGTATCGCGCGAGAGTGCCAAAAAGTTAATTCACTCGTCCATGATTCGTTATGCTTTCGGGGCCCTGGTAATGATTTTACTCATAGGCGGCGTGCTGTATTTGTTCTTGCTACTTAAAATCATTCGGCCATTGGGGGCTTTAAAGGACAGTATTGATGCGATTTCATTAAATAATCTAACGCTTGCTTTTCCCAAGCGGCAAGATGAAATCGGAGATGTAAGCCAGGCGGTAGAGTCTTTGTTGGATAAAATCCGTACGGATATGAAACGATTGGAAAGCGCGGAAACCGTTTCGTTAGGCAAAGAACAAACCTGGTGGCGCAGTTTGCTGGAAGTATTGGTGCCACAAGGCGCACGTGGGATGATTATCGATGAGAACAACAACATCCTCTACGCCAATTTTGAACTGGAAACGGCCACAGATAAAGCCGTCCATTTGTTGGACGTGTTTGACGGCCGTCAACAGGGTGTCATCCAAGTAGTGGGAGAGGCCCTGGAACAACCGGGTAAAGTATTGCGTGGCTCGGTAGTGGATAAAGATGTAAAATATGTAGTGAAGGCGGCGCAGCTTCCCGGTGAGGGCGGTAAAAACCGTGTGGCGTTGGTGCTAGAACCTGAAAAATAACCTTTAGGAGAAGAATATGAAAGTAGAAATTAAAAAAGTTGGTATTATGCCGGTCTTGTTTTCTGTTTTTCCGTTAGCGGTATTTGTGGTCATGCTGCTAAGCGCGTTTTTGGAACTGTTCAACCCGGATGTTACCCTAAATATGTCTTACGCCGTCATGCTGGTTTTGCGTGCTATTGAAGGGACACTCCTTTTCCTGGTTGCTACGGTATTTTTTCTATGGGTTTACAACGGCTTATGTGCGTTAGGTATCCGCGGTATTCACGTGGAGTTGGAAGATAAATAAGCCATATAGGAGGAATATATGAAAAAATTGGTTGCTCTATTACTTTGCGGTATTTGTGCCGGAGTTTGTTCGGCAGCGACGACAGAAAAGACTCCGGCGGCTGCTAAAGCCAAGGTGGAATTTGTTATTGTTGAATCGTCCGATTATCCAGCCGGGAAAGAAGACCCACAACTTACGGCCGGTATTGCGCAGTTCTTGGGAGTCACCCCGGTGGTGAAACGCGTCAGTGAAGCGCAAGCGGCTACGGATAAGCGTTTGGCCGGGATAAAGTATGATTTCCTGCCGCTTTATTTGGTGCAAAAGACAAAAGCGGTCCGTAGTAAAATGGAAAAACCGTTGCAACACGGCTACGCACAGGAAAATGAAGATTTTATCATTTTGTCCCACCAAACCCGCCAAGGTGTCTATGCGGACAAGCCGGTCCAAAAAGGCGTGCTGGATTTGTTTGTGATGGCTCAATGTCCTTTTGGAGTACGGGCGGAAAATTTGGTCATTCAAGCCAAGAAAGAGGGCAAAGTTCCGGCGGATAAAACGTTGCGCTTGCGCTATATTGTGGATTATGACCCGGTCAGAGGATTTAACAGCATGCACGGCTCCGGCGAGTGGGAAGAAGCAGTCCGCCAGTTGCTAATTGCCAAATACTATCCGCAGAAGTTTTGGAAATACCTGGAAATTCGCAATAAAGATTATCGCTCCAGCCGCTGGGACAAAGCTATGGAACAAGCCGGCATCAGCGTTTCTAAAATTACGAAGAAATTTGATAGCGAGGGCTTGGAATTATTGAAAGAGCAAGCCGCCTACGCTAAAGAATTTGGTATCAGCGCATCGCCCACCGTCTTATGGGAAGGTAAAGTACAAATGGACTTAAGAGGAGCTATGCAGTTGGAAGGATTTGGCTTTTTTGAAGGTTTTTTTAAGCCTGATCATGCCAGCGGTGCCGTGGTAGCCGGTAGCTGTTAGCGGTCTGTTTTAGAGAAATAAACGGGGGCTGAAATTACGTTCGGCCCCCGCTTTTCCAGGTAAGATATCGGTATGAAAAAGAAAAGACTTCACGGTTTGTTTTTCAATGCGGTTTTGGCACTAACGCTGATTTCGCTGGTTCCGTTTGTTTTTATCGGTATTCACCTCACGCGCGTGAACAGCCGCATTTTGCAGCATGAAATTTTTCAAAAGCAGCAAATTGTAGCAGGGCGTTTGGCTTCTGTCGTGCAATCGTATCTTACCCATACTTCGCAGTATTTTTCCGTATTTATTGATTTACATACTGACTTTGGTGGTCACGCCTTTTTAAATAAACAAGATCTGGAATATTTACGTGGCAAAGATCCGGCCGTTACATATTTATCCGCGTTAAATAATGAGGGCCAGGAAATATTTTCTTCCGGCAATTTGGCTGCTACACAGGGATATAGCTCCCTCATCCCTGCCATGTTGAACACCTGCGTAACGCGGCAGGAAAATTTCTTAGGACAAGTCTATTTTGTACCAGGCCGCGGTTGGTTTATCCCGCTGGCATTTCCAATTTATGATTCGTTAGAGGACCGCCACTCTGTTTCCGGTATGTTAGTGGCGGAATTAGGGCTGGCGGAACTGGGGCGTTTACTGGCGCAAACGTATCCGTTAGAAATGGAAGCGTTTGTGGCCGGGCCGGATAATCAAGTTGTTAGTTACAACGGAGCTCCTGCCGGCATGGCGGACACGGCTTCGCCGGATTTGCGGCAATCGGTGCGGGAGTTACAACAACAGTTGGGTGGCAAACCGGTGGGAGAGGTTATCGCTTCCAACAAACGCAAATGGCTGGCCGCCGTGGCCGATTTGGCGTTACCGGGTTGGAAGGTATATGTAGCGCAACCCTCCAACATTACGTCTAAATTAGTATTTGAAAGTACGCTCCATTCGGTCTGGGACGTGTTACGTATCTTGCTGATTATGTTCCTGTTTATTTTAGGGGTAAGCTACTGGGTGATCGTTCCTATCACGCGTCCGTTGGAACGCTTGCGTAAAGCCGCTTTGCTCCTGCGGGAGAGTGACGTTATCATCCGCCGTAGCGATGTGGATATTCCCAACAACGAAATCGGCGATTTGGCCGAAGTGTTTGTGGAAATGGCTGAGGTGCTTCACTACCGGCGCGAGGAATTACTGCGTGCCCAGCGGCAGCTGGCGCACGCCAACCAAGATTTGGAAAAACGCGTGGAAGAACGTACCTACGCGCTCAAAGAAGCTTCTGCAAAACTGGTGCAAAAAGAACGGTTAGCCGCCATTGGACAAATGGCATCTATTATCAGCCACGAGATCCGCAACCCGCTGGCCGTGATTACCAACGCGGCGCGTTTAATTAAAATTTGTGTGCAATCGCCCGAGCCGCGCGTCGTCAAACAATTCAGCATCATTGAAGAAGAAGTTAAGCAGGCTAATAATATCATCAGCGAAGTGCTCGGCTACGCCCGAACACGGGATTTGATTTTAAGCGTCACGGAAGTCAACAGCTATGTGCATGATATTTTAGCGACGTATCCGTTTGCCAGTACCGTTAAAATAAAAGAGAATTTGTCAGCCGAATCGGTTCGTGTTAAAATAGATGTAGAAGAAATCAAACAAGCGATCCGCAACCTGATTTCCAACGCGGTAGAGGCCATGCAACAAAAAGGTACCTTGACGGTCGGCGTACAGGTAGGGCGGCGTGCTGTGTGTATTTCTATCGCAGATACCGGCCCCGGCATTTCCTCGGAAATCCGCCACAAGATATTTTCGCCGTTCTTTACTACTAAGGCGCGTGGTACGGGGCTGGGGCTGGCCGTAGTGGGCAAAGCCATTAGCCGCCACCACGGGAAGATATACATTGCCAGCAAACCTGGCGAGGGAACTTGTTTTAAAATTTATTTAAGGATATACCGAAGACCCGGAGATACAAGCTATGGAACAACCTGTTAAAATTCTAGTTGTAGACGATGATAATAACCTGCGCGAGACGTTGGTAGACTTGTTGGAAATTGAAGGCTATAAAGTCTATCAAGCAGCTACGTCGGCAGAGTGCTTGGAAATTTGTGCCAGCACGTTTTTTAACATCATTTTAATGGATTACAACCTGCCCGGCGAAAACGGCATGGAACTAATCCGCAAGATTCGCTCGTTTAACAAAGATTCCCAAATCATTATGATTACGGCTTACGCTTCGCTCAATGCTATCATGGAAGCCATGCAAGAGTCTGTATACGACTTTTTAACTAAACCTGTTGATTTTGATTATCTCAAACGTACCATTAACCGTGCGTTGGATAAATACTTCCTGGAAGAAGGTAACAAAAAATTACTGGCCCAGCTTAAAACCCGCAACGAGGAGTTGGACCGGCTTAATAACATGAAATCTAAATTCTTTTCCATAGTGTCGCACGATTTATCCAACTCGCTGATGACGCTTAAAATGAGTTTTGACATGTTACGCAAAAAACTCACACTAGATAAAGAACAGCAAAAGAAAACCATGTTTATGGAAGAGTCTATTGGCCAGATTGAGCACTTAATTAAGGACTTGGTAGACTGGGCTGCTATTGAAAAAGGCAAACTGCGTATTGAAAAAACCCGTTTTGAACTTTCCGGTAGTTTAAAGAAAACGGCCGAAATTTTCAAGGCCAAATCACTCAAACGTAACATTACGCTTACGTACGAAAGTTGCGGCGAAGTCCCTGTATTTGCCGACGAAAAACGCATCCGACAAGTGATTTCCAACCTGCTGGAAAATGCCGTTCGTCATACGCCGGATAACGGCTCTATTGAAATTGTTGTTAGCAAAATAGATGAAAAAAATGCTAAAGTGTCGGTAACGGATTCCGGGGACGGTATTGCTCCGGAACAGGCACCGATGCTGTTTACCAGTTTTATCCAGGTGGGTGCCAAGGAGCGCGTAGGCCGGCTGGGGCTGGGGTTGTCCATCGCTAGGGACATTGTGATCAACCACGGCGGGCGAATTTGGGCTCACAGCGAAGGCCTGGGCAAAGGGGCTACGTTTAATTTTACGTTACCCATAGCAAATGCTTAATTTTAAAAAACCAACGGAGTAGAACATGACCAAGAAAAAAGTAACCGTATTGATCGCAGATGACCAAACGCTTTTTCGCGAAGGGATTAAGGATGTCCTTTCCGGTGAGCGGTGGTTGGACGTAGTGGGCGAAGCGGCTGACGGCATTGAAGCCGTTGCCAAGGCCAAAAAGCTAAAACCCGATGTGGTACTTATGGACATCAAACTGCCCAAGTTGGACGGTATCAACGCCACGCGCCAAATCCGCGAAGCGTGCCCGAACGTGAATGTGCTCATGTTATCCAGCTTTGAGGACGAAGCTCACGTGCTGGATGCCATTCAAGCGGGTGCAAACGGCTACCTGTCCAAAATGCTTCCGGCGGCAGAGTTGGTAAATTCCATTAAAACTTTCACCAACGAAGGGTTGATGATTCCTCAGCAACTTATGGGTAAATTGTTGCACGGCATTCGCAAAATGGGCGACACCGGGCTTCCTACCCAATCTACGCTGACCAAAATGGAAATTAAAGTAATGGATTATTTGGGCCGCGGCTTAAGCAATAAGGAATTAGCCAAAGAGTTGGGCTGCAGCGTAAAAACCATTAAGAACCACTTAAACAGTGCTTTCCATAAGCTGGGCGTAAGCAGCCGCACCGAAGCCGTGGTAAAAGCCATTGAAAAAGGGTTGATTTCTTCCGAGGGGAACGTTATCCTGGAAGAAGACGAGGAATAAACCTTGCACAATCAAACGCCACTAGCCCTGCACAGCTCCAAAGGCCAAGCGACTGTGGAGTATATTCTTATGCTTTCCGCAATCGTGGTAGTGTTGTCGGCTTTTTTAACGGCGTTTCACACCGATATTGTGCGTTTTTTGTTTACGTTTGTCGGGCAGTTGTTAACCAGCTAATTGTATGAAAATACGGCGCATCGTTTCTTGTTTACAAAACAGCCGGGCACAGATTTTGATGCCCGCTGTTTTGCTTGCGCCTATTTTTGTTTTGGTTATTTACTTGCTGTTTGAAACGGCTAAAGTATCCATGACCAAAGTTCGCCAGCAGTTCGCGTTGGATAACGCCGCCTATTCCCAAGTTTCCGCTACCAGTACGTACCTAAACGCCATGGCTATGGTCAACGGGCCGCTGGCTTACCGCGTGATGCAAATTTATGCTACGGAAGAAGGATCTATTATCAAACCCCGGACAAGTGCCACTGGGGATCACGCGCAAAACAGCACGGTGTTTGAACTGTTCTACCGTGGGGGTGGGGTCCCTTCTATCGGCCCGGAGTACGAACACGGTATTAACCCGCCGCCCAAGCCCGAGTCTAACGATTGGGGTCTTAAATATTACAGCGGGCCCGATTTGGATGAGGAAGGCGGTTCCCGCGCCGATTGGGAAAAAGAAACCCCCAAGCCGCCGGCTGATGATGAAGAAATCCCTGTGATGAGTAAATCCATGGTCAGCGATTACTATTTTTCGTCTAAAGATGAGCGGACCTTGGCGGCTATCGTGCAGTATTTGGAAACATACGCCCGCATCGGCTCCATTTACAAATCACAGGATTATGTGTATAAAGAAGTGAGCAAAAATGCGTACATGTTCCGCGAAGCATACTATTTAAACGTCAACGATTGCAAACGCTCGGAATGTGCGCGCGAAAGTGCCTCTAAACTACGCCAATTCTTGGATGTTAAAACGAAACCGTTTGAGTTGGAAAAAATCAAGTTTTACGTGTCCGAGTCGGATGTGGATCCTTCCGGATTTCACTCCGGCGGGACGATGAAATTGCCGTTTGTGTCCAGTCAGTTATTAAACGGGGAAAAACTTTTTCAGTTTGCGTATTTGGACCCGTCCAGCCGCGGCCGGATAAAGAATTTGTCGCGCGGCGTGTTACTTAAACAGCCGTTTAAATTACCGCGCAACCATTTTAATATCAATTTGGAACAGAAGTATAAACCGTATGTGCGCAATCGGGTGGTACTCTCGTGCCCGCGCTCGGGCAATAACTGCGTGTGGCCCAACCCGTTGCCTAAATACGCTATTACGTTGGAGCCGTGATGAAAACACATTTCTCTTTTTTGCGTTTTCGTAAAGGGCAAGCCACGACCGAAGTGGTATTGCTGTTCCCGTTCTTTGTTATTTTCATTTTGTTTATCATTAAAATTTTCGGTCTGTTGGTGCTTAGCCAAAAAATGGAGATTGCCGGTTACTATGCCGCACGGCGTTTCCAGCTGCAATCGCATGAAACGGATTACTATCAACGCACGTGGGACAAGCGCTTTCTGGAAAAGGATATTCAAGAGAAAGTGGAAAATTACTTGGGATTTGATAACCCCGGCATGCGCAAATTTTTAAGTTTAAAAGAGTTGAAAATGGATATCAACCGCTCCGGTACGTGGACGAAACTCGTCCTTACCGCGCGCACCAAAGCCCCGCGGATTCGCTTCCTGTGTAACTACAACAAAGACCTCGTTTGCGACCGCGATGCCAAATGCCTAAAAGGGTACGCATTCTTGTGCGAGACCGGTGGCGAGGTTTCCGTTATCAAGTACATGGGTCACAACGAACGCCCCGCACCGTATCAACGCCCCGAAGGGAAATAAGGGACGTGTGCCAATCTTTACGGTTTTTTATAGGCCAAAGGTTGCCGGGGCGTCAAACAAAATTTTCCCCTTTCTTCCCTTCTGTCAAATTAGCCTGAACCTGTTTGAATATCTCTCTTTATTTCCGGTTGCGGAAAACATAAGAAAACCCTATTGACAAATGGGGTTTTTCTACCTATACTTTAGTAAGGTGTAGTATGTTTAACTCTGTGCTTGAGTGCCCATAAAGGGCGGGTCGGCAAGAGTGATTTTTATTATGATGTAACGAGGGCTTTATGTTTAAACTTAAACCGGGAAATGTATTTCAAAAACTGAACACCATGGACCGCAAACAAGCGTACACTTGGGGAGCGGTGGTGATTGTAGTTTTCATCGCGTTAATCACGCTGGCTTCTTTTTTGGGCAAAGCAGACGATGACTCCTTTGACGGTCTAAATGCGCGCGGGTACGATTTAGCCCAAATGCCGTTTGTCAACGATGAAGCCGAGGCTTATCTGTTGGCCAGTAAATACCCGGATATGCAAGGTAACGGTGCTACCGTATTGTATTCGGCGGCAGAGCGCGAAGCACGCGAAGAAGCCGATGCCTCAACTAATTCTGCTGCTTCCGGCAATGAAGATGAGGACACTCTGCCTGCTTTTTCCCGCTATCAGAAGAAAGATTCCGCTGATGGGAGCGGCAACATGCGTTCGCGCCGCGGCGGCTCAAGCGGGCAAGGGGCGGGAGCCGGTGGCGGTACGGCGGTCGGTAAATTGGGCGCGGCCAATATGGGGCGCGTGAGCGGTAGCGGAGTAGGTGGTAGTTGGGGGGCACCGCGCGGTGATTTTTCGCCTTACAAAAGCCAGGAAAAGGGTAAAGAAATTCCGGCTCAACTCAAAAATCAAGATGCCCGCAAAGCACTTTATCAATTTGCGCGCGGTAGTCAGGCCGCGGCCGGGCTTAAAGACGGCAAAGGCGGTAACGCCCGCAAGGCACTCATGGGCGGCAACATCCAGGGTAGTGAAGCATTTAGCGATAAAGGTGTAGACCTGAGTAAGTTGGGTGGTCTGGCGTTGGATACAAACGCGCCGACCTCCTCGGCCGATTTGAGCAATTTAGCTAAAGACGTATCCGATGCGGCCAACAAAGCGGAAAATAAAAATAAAGAAGATAACAAAACGTTGTGGGATAAACTCAAGGAGCAACTGTTAACGAGTTTGGTAAATATTGGCACGCAAGCGATCGGTAAAATGGTGGACAACGGTATTGACCGTATGTTTGCTTCCATAAGTGCTTCCGGGGACAGAAGTGCTGCCACCAGCGACATGACGCAGTCCTTAATCGGTCTTCAAAATGTTGGTGATGCCACAGATGCTCAACAGCAGGCGATGAGTGATTTAGGGATAGATGTGGGGCGCTGTGGAAACATGAGCTTTGCCGCCTGTGTCAAAGATCAAAAACCGTCGTGGTATAACGAGGATAGAATGAAAGTTGCGACTCGCGACTCGGATGACGGAGCTGGGATGAATTCGGGTTTTTCAGACCCTGGAAAAGCTCAAAATGCTATGAATAAATACATTCGGCAGAATGTCCCATCCTTTACGGTGGGAACGGATGATGACGGTAATTTTATTACGCGTCAGACAACGTACCGAAATTCATTTGCCCAAGCGCTCAATAACGGTAGTGGGATGCATATCAATACGGGTGGAAATTCAAGCGGTAACTGTAACAATGGATATCATCCGGTGTATAATTCTGACGGCTCATTTAACAAGTGCGAAAAAAATTCGTAAATTTTTAACGGAGGGTTTTTATGAAACGTGTGTTGATGACATTTTTTAGTAAAAGCGGCAAAATGGCCCTGTCTGCCTTGCAGACGGCAGGTATTGCGGCTGTTGTCGGTGCGGCGGGCTTGGGCGCG
>JAKSPG010000130.1 GCA_024405075.1 Elusimicrobiaceae bacterium
TGATTCCTTTGTTACAAAACGCCCTCAACGGTAAGGACCCGGTATTGCGCGCCTATGCCGCCGCGGCCTACACGTTACTGCGTCCGCAAGACACCTCTTACACAACCGACGTTATACGGCTATACATTTTTGATCCGTCCCTGGCGGCTCGTGCCCTTAATTTAGTAAGTGCTACAGACCAAAGCCCGTTTAAGTTACTTAAACAAGCTTCTTCCAACACGGATGAACAAGTCCGCGCCGCCTCGGCCGCGTGGTTAAGCGATTTACACACGCAACAAGCCGCACAACAATTACTCAAAATGGCTAAAAAAGAGAAAGCTCCTTCCGTACAGGCGGCCCTAGCCCGCGGTCTGGCAGCGCAAGCCCAATATACCTTGCCACAGCTGACTAAAGGGCTTTACAAATCGTACCGCAGCGCGTACGCCAACACTTGCGCGTTATCGCTCGGGTTTATGACGGGAAATGCCACAGAGGTGTTACGCCAAATGTTAAGCACCACCCACCCCAATGCGCGCATCAATGCTTCCCGCGCGGCGGCTTACATGGCTAATGTGTTGGCCAGCTCCGAAGGGTTTGCTTACTCGTCCGATAGAACCTTTGATATCCACTTGCTTAAGGGGCTTATCGCACCGCTAAATTTGATTGCCCAAACGGGTAACGATACCGAACGGACGTATGCCGACAACGCCCTACGCCAAATTGAAAAACTGATGGAGTAAATCAATGAAACTAACTATCAAAACAAAAAAATTAGATCCAACTGCCAAACTCCCACTTCGCGCCCACGATACGGATTCAGGTGCTGATTTGTTTGCCTTGACCCGCACTATACTTCCCCCACATGCCGTTACGCACGTGCACACCGGGGTATGCGTGGAACTCCCCCCGCAAACTTCGGGCATTATTTGGGGTAAAAGCTCGGTAGAAAGTAAAGGTATTAAGGCCATGGCCGGCTTGGTAGATGCACCGTACCGCGGAGAACTGATTGTGTGTATGTACAATTTAAACGACACGGAATTTGTGTTTGAAGCCGGGCAAAAAGTGGCCCAACTGGTCGTATTACCCACCTTATATCCGGTCTTTGAAGAAGCTGCTGAACTAACAGACACGGCCCGCGGTAGCGGCGGTTTTGGCAGTACCGGAAACCGGTAAAAACGTTACCCTCTCCCAAAAAGCCCCGCAAACAATGCGGGGCTTTTTTCTGGAAATCAAAACCTTGACCACTTATTCACAGGTACATTTGTATGGTTTAGGGTTACACATGGAACACACTACATACCCGCTGCCGCTGTTCCAATCTCCCCCCAGATTATCTGTTTCGGCATATCCACATTCCCCACTGTACGGACGCGTCTGCCCGCGTACGAAGGCATGCGAAGTTCGTAACTAAAGTCCCCTTTGCTCCGGGCCTGCATTCCACTGCCGGAGGAAAGCAACGTATAACTGTAATGGTTACTTTCCGAAGAGGGAACCAACTCGGATAATTTAGTAAATTCCGTAATGTACGGTTTATCCATGGCACAGCGGCGTTCTTGCTCCGTGCGCACTGCGCTTAAAATAGATTCCGCTTCCGTGGTTTTGCGACTTTCTATTACTTTGCGGTATTTGGGGAGTGCAACCGTGGCCAACACCCCCATAATTACAACGATTACTAACAGTTCCATTAACGAAAAACCACCCAAACGGTTTTTGAATTTATGTTCCATGATTGGCTCCTTATTCATATACTGCCTTAAAATCATCCCCGCCGCACTGGAAATCATCTTGACGGCAGGGGAAAAAACAATTTTCGGTACTACAATGCAGGGGCATTTTGTTCCCACTGGTTTGAACCGGACCCCTTACTCTTTAAAAGATATTGCTTTTCGTAACCGCTTACAGGGTTACCCATTGAGTTAGTAGGAGTGTAGTCTTTTGTATATAGGTTGGACCAATACATGGTGGGAGGATCATTTAGGTAACCCTCAAATCGGCCACTCGTGCCATTCTGCAAAAGCAATTGACCTGCCCCTAAACCTTTGACGGTAATATTTCCATGCACTAACAGGTTCTTGACTTTCACTTTCAATGTATTCGTATGTTTTGCTGTTATGATACTAGCCAACAACGAACCGCCTTTCAGCGTTCCCTTTTGGATACGAAGACTATCTTGTATCCGGTATTCCTGCGGGCCTGCTCCATATACGCTATCCACGCCATTAAACACCGTGTTTGCATCCAACACATCTATGTTTACCTTTCCACCCACAATCTTAATTTCACTATTTCCGTTAGACAAGGCATTACCAAACTTCACGTATGGAATCTGGATAGGACTACTTATATCCACCGCTTCCAACATGGAAAATACCCCAAATTGAGGGGATAACATAGATACATACGTCACTTCCTGTGCCCACAAAGCGGCTGGAAATAACCATATACCTGCCAGTAAAATACGTTTCATAAATGGATTCCTCCTTGCGCCCGTTATGGCGATCCCTTCTATAAGCTTAACATAAGTTTTGGTAATTTTCAATACCGCTTTTATTTAACGCACTGCACGTGCCATTAATGCATAGCCGTCCACTTTGCCGTCTCCGTTTTGACAGACAAACACATCCCACGTTACTTTGTGGAAGGAGCCATCCCGTTGGAGCGTTTCCAACCGCACGGTAAAAGAAACTGCGTCAGAATCTTGCTCCAAGGCCTTCCAAAATTCCCGCTGGGCCATATCTTTTTGGCGTACCAAGGTACTGAATAATTCCTTACCCAACAGTTGATGATGTGGCATACCGGATAAATCAGCCAACGCCTCGTTAGCAAAGGTGATTTGGAAGTCCGGATCTATCGTCAGAGCAGGCAATTTGACATATTCCAACATACGGGTAAACGAGCGCATAGTATCACCCAGCGTTTTACCCGTCTGGCGCAATTCAATGCGAAGCCCCAGCAACCGTGCCATAAGCCCCAACAGTTCTTCTGCCCCCGGAACAAAACTACGTTTGCTATCCCGGGCAGCAAAGCACAAAGCTCCTTCTACTTTGCCATTGATAAATAGCGGCGCAGCCAGCAAGGAACCAAACCTTTTTTGCTGGTGTAAGCAATTCTCGCAAGAGGTAGCCTCTAAGTTAGGCCACAGCGCTAACGTACCGTCTGCTACGTCGCGCAAACATTCTTCTACAGGGAATTCCATGTGCCGTTCCAGCCGGAACCAGTTAGGCGTGGTATACAAGATGGAGCTGGCCAACTGTTTTTGGTTGCGCTCAAAACGTAACACAAGGCCGATATCTGCTTGGAAGATTTTTTTGCCCAAGGCCAATATCTTTTCCACCTGAGTAGTTAAGCCCGGTTCCGTTTCCTGCGACAAACGGTACAAATCGTGCACTTGTTGATCGTAGATGCGTTTTTCGGACATATCCCGCACCCACAACACCGCTTCGCGGCGTTTCTTAAGCGGCATGACGGTTGCCTCATAATAACGGATTACATCTTGGTATTTCCACTCAAATTCAAAGTGCGAGCTAATGTGCACTGCCATGGCTTCCTTAATGGTAAACAAAGCGTTGGAGGCGGCCTCCTCGGACCAGAACTCCTCCGGCGTCTTGCCTAAAAAGAGCTTTTGTGCTTGTGCGTTATCCACGTAGGAAAGGTTAGAAGATACCTCCAGCCCTTTCCCTTTATTATCCATTTTTAAATACAACCCCGGCAGCGTTTGGCGAAGCCCGGCCAACTCTTGTGCTTCACGGGAATCTTTGGCATAGGCTTCTTGACGGGCCGTTAAATCTTCCACTACAGCCAACACACTTTGCTGGCCGGGAATATCCAACCCAACTAATGTCACATGCGCTTCAAAAGTGGAGCCGTCCTTGCGGCGAAGCGGCAAACTAAACGAAGCTTTACCGCGGACTGCTAAATGCCGCTGAGCCCGGGCCAACGTAGCCGCGGCGGGCAGTTCGTCAGACACTGGATCGGCAAACAAATCGCTAAAAGCCATTTGGGCCAATTCTTCGTGCAGGTAACCCGTCCGTACGGACAACCAATTATTCAACTGTTCCAGTTGCCCTAACTTATCACCTTTCATTTCTATCCGTAGTACCGCACCGTCCAGCGCGTAGCGAAGTGCACTCAACTGGGCAGAGCGTTCTTCCAAAATCTTCATAATCTGCAAATGGAAGGCCAAACTATGCAGTACAAACAGGAATGTTCCTTCTTCCTCTTTAACGGCCATAAGTCTG
>JAKSPG010000131.1 GCA_024405075.1 Elusimicrobiaceae bacterium
ATGAACACACGACAAGAGGGGGTTAGAATATTATGAGCGTAGCGTGGGACACAGTAAACCTGCCATTAGAAAAATTATATGGCGTAAACCGCGGATATGAGGATAACGCAATTATCACAAAGTTTGACAGCGGCCGTGTAATTGCTACACAGCGCAATTCTAAAAATAAAAGAAAATACGCACTTTCTTACGCTGCAACAAAACAGCAAAAAACTATATTTTTTAATTGGTATGAAAACACCCTCGGAGGCAACGCCGGAACATTCACGGCGCCCAGCCTACGCGGCGACGGCAGCACACAAGAATATATGTTTGTAGGAACACCGACCGCGCCGGAGCATGGCGGCGCAATCGTAGAAATAAATATGCAGTGGGTAGAGGTTTAGACCATGACACAAAACGAAGTATTTAACGCGCTACACCGTGGCGGCGCTTTTTCATTGCCATATTTAATTAAAATGTATCACCCTACTTACGGGGCGCTTTATTTTGTAAATAACAATGAGGACGTAATATACAACGGGAATACATACCACGCCAGCAATTTTAAATACACACGCCCGCAGACAATCGGCGGAGTATTAAAAAACGGTATTCTTGAAATTACGGCGATAGATAACGAAGTAATAGACATTATTGAGGAATCAGACGAACTGTTCGAAGTAACGGCGGTCGGAGTATTGGACAAAGCCGGCAGCATTACGGCGATTAAAACATTTAAACACCAATACGGCACAGCGGTCACCGACGAACAAATGAAAGTAATTATTTCATTTACAAACGACGACCGGTTAGAAATGACATTCCCGCCGTATGTTTTCGACGCAGACAACAACCGTGGCAACGCCTAAAAAATGACTATAAGGGCATGAACATAGAATTAAATGATTTAATCGGGACACCATACAAAGACCACGGCCGCGACGCCAGCGGCTACGATTGCTACGGTTTAGCTATTGAGGTTTCGCGGCGCTACGGCTACAAACTAAACGACGTAATATACGAGGATCATAGTTTAGTATTGAGCGCCGAAAATGTACCGACGCTAAACGTTACGCCCATAGACGCACCACGCGAGGGCGCAATTATAGAAATGGAATACGGCGAAGAAATACACGTGGGCGTATGCATAAACGACCGCGAGTTTATCCACATGACACGGCTGGGCTGCCGCATAAATCAAATAGGCATTTTTAAAATAAGGGGCATATATGGCATTGATACACGTATTTGACGGAATAAATAAACATACTTCTTACACATTCAGCGGAAAAATTAAAGATCATATAAATAATGTAGATTGGAAAAACAGCATAATTTTAAAAGGCGGCTACCGTATCGACGAAAACTACGAGGTTCAGCCGGACGACGTTTTATACATTCGTAAAACACCAACCGGAGCCACAGCGCTGGCAGTAACCGCCATTGTAGCGGGCGTAGTAGCATTAGTAGGAACCGGCGTCGCTGTTGGCGTAAGCATTTACAACAATAAAAAAGCAATGGCCGCAATGGAGGACGCACAAAAAGCCAGCAAAGCCGCAGCAGATACGTCCGGAAAATTACCGTTTGTAAAAGGCGCACGAAACCAAGCCGCAACCGGCCGCTCATTCCCGTACGCTATCGGTGAATCGCTAATGACACCGTATAGACTTTGTCCGCCACATTACACCATTGCAGGCGAACGCGGCGACGAACAATACTACAATGTAGTTTTAGAAGTAGCCTATAATAATATTTTGATTAAAAAAATCAAAATGGGCGAAACAATTATAAAAGACTTCTCCGGAGTAACAGAGCCACAAAACGGACAATATACCTTTGACGAGGGTGTATATTATGACGCGCGCAATTTAATAGAAATTAAACAAAGCGGCGCGTTTACGGATCCGGAGTTCAACAAAAAAGTAGTATTAACAGAATTAAGCGAAGAAATACCACACGACCACGCAAGCGACGACCCAATAGAAAACGAACGTATAGAAAAAGAGTGGAAAGCAGGCGTCGAGCAGGACTTGGCAAGCCATGCGCAGGCCGTAGAATTAATAGCATTATTTGACGGTTTACAGCAGTACGACGACGGCTGGAAATCACAAACAATTACACTACGCCCACAATGGACAAACGCCGCAAATCCTAGTGAATCAGATTGGAACGATTTTACAAACGGATTTAATCAAAACGGCACATATAACAACACATTTACATATAACACAAAAAAACAAATGCGCTATGTAGCACGCCAAGAGTTTACGGCAGCGCAGGCTTTCAATAAAAATATGAAAGTACGCGTTATTAGAACAACGCCAAAAGCCGACAGCAGCGCAAAAGATAGCGTTTATTTATTGGCAGTACAGACATATTGTTACGACGCAAAAAAAAGCAGCAGCAGCCAGCTTGTAGCGGCCGACGTGTTGGAATCAACCGAGCGCGACAAATGCTGCCGTATTGGCGTACGCGTAGCCGCTAACGTAAATACTACGGGGCTATTGGACGCCATCAGCGTTATAGAATCCGGCTGCGCCCGAACATGGAACGGCACAGCATGGAGCAGCGCAAAAACACCAACGCGCAACCTTGCTGCTTGGGTATTGGAGTTAATGACAAGCCCGCACCATAGACCAAGTAAATATGACGACGCAGAATTAGACCTCGCAAGTTTTGGCGCATGGTATACGTATTGCCAGCAGCAGGGATTTAACGCCGACGGCGTAATAACAAAAGCCGCAAAGAAAAAACAAATAATTGAAACTCTATGCAAAAACGGAAACGCAGCGTTAGTTTATAACAGCATGACCGGAAAAATTGAAGTTGCAATAGATAACGGGCGCGACTATTCAATAGCATTATTAAATAGCGAAAATATTATAAGCATCTCAACAACAAAAGAATTTAAAAGAAAAACAACCGGCAAAAAAGTAACATATATAATCGCGGCCGCAGATTATGACGCCGACAGCGTTATTTTTATGCGCGACGGCGAGGCATACGACCCAGCAACCGACACTTTAACGGAGGCGGCGCTGGAGTATATAACAGACTACACACACGCGTTTAAATATATATGGCGACAAATGGCGGAGGAAATCGCACAGCCTAAAATATATACAGTAAAAGCCGGCCTTGAATCCGCATACTATCCAATTTTCAGCCGCGTGGAATTGCAGCATAAAAGTTTAAAAATTGGTGCGAACGGCATTATTAAGGCGCTAGTTTGGCGTAACAGCTATCTGCAGGAAATCCACTTAGACGGCGCCGTAACATTCCCAGCAACCGGAGCCTGCGGCGTAATTATAAATTGCGTAAGCGACAACGGCCGCGGTTTATTGGCATTAAAAGTTAGCGGAACCGGAAAAACAAATATTTTACACGTAGAAACAACGCTGCGAAATAATGCGGCATTGATACCAACCGCCGGAAATAATATCAGTTTTGGAAAATTGGACGAAAACGGCGAGTTTACAACAGTAACGACAACCTGCAAAATCACAAACGCAGAGGAAAGCGAAAACGGCTACACATTGACCTTAGTCGACTATAACCCCGCATTATATCAGTATGGAGCATTGCCGGAGTATCGCAGCAATTTAACCAGCGTCCCAACCGGAAAAGCGCAGACCGTAGAGGGGCAACGCGAATACGTAACCGCCGGCGAATCCGAGGCAAACGCAGCCGGAGCAGCGCAGGTTGTAAGCGACGAAATAACAAAAGGGACACGGTTTACAGATATTTATAAAATACGGCCGGTAGACATGAGCCTCGAGGACGTAATAAAAAAAATGGACGACGACGCACGCAACGCGTCCGCTAGTATCAGCATGAGCGCAGACGAAATCCTGCTGCAGGTTCAGAGCCTAGACAAGCAGCAGCGCGCTTTTATTGCAATTACTAAAGATCAGATTTTAGCGCAGGTTGACGACATGGCGCAGGAATTAACCGGCTTAATAAATGTACAAGCCGGAGCCGTAACCGCATTGGTAGAGGGCGGCGGCGCAGCCGGACAAATGAGCCTTAGTCTTAATTTACCGGTAATAATTACAGCCGCAACCCGTGCCCAATTTGTAGCAGCCAGCACAGAGGTAAAAGTGGCCGCGGTATATGCACGTATAGAAAATACGGAATATTACGGCATAAAACAAAATGCTAGTAATGAGGCTGTAAAAGCATTGTGGGACGACGCAATAGCGGGCGAGCTATTGGC
>JAKSPG010000132.1 GCA_024405075.1 Elusimicrobiaceae bacterium
GTAGTTACGGCCGCTTGCGATAAATGAGAGACGGTTTGTGCATTGCTAGAGAGGTCGCGTACCGTTTCCCACACGGCAACGGCTCCTTTACCCTGCGCCCACACCGGGGTAATGGTCGCACAGCCCATTATACAAACGAATAATAAACGGAGTAGTTTTTTCATAGTTCTACTTTGGCCTGCCGGAATCAGCGTAGTGCAGGTACCCTCAGTTGATAATCAAAACCCGATAGCATGGCAGATTGTTCTGTTTGCCAATATAACGTATACTGAGGAAATTGGTTTTGGGTAATCTCCGCAAACCAGCCCAGGTTATCTTTCAACTCAAAGATATTATTATTTGCATCTTGCACGCGGTATTTTTGAGGGAATAAATTGATTACCAGCCGCTGTTCGCGCGGGAAGTGGTTGGAAATGGCCGGCGAGCGGAAGTAAGAAAAGTGGCCCGCACCGCCGTAGATAACAAACAAGGAATCTGGGTGTTGTTGCCGCCAAGTGAGGATACGCCGCATCCAATGTTCGTGGCGTATGCGGTCCCCTTCATCGGTCCACCATAGATTTAAATTGGGCGTATCCGAAGGGTCTTGCGGCACCAAGGTGGCCTGGGCATTTTCCCACACAAAATTGGGCTCTAAACCTACTACTTGTATTTGACGGTCGCGTAATGTTCCCCACACGCCGCCGCTTAAACGTTCCTCGCCTAAGTTTTCAAATTCACCTAAAAGTTCCATACGGTCTTCAAGCGTGGGTTGTTGGAAGGCCGCCTCCCATACTTCTTGCGTGGAAATATCATTGGGCAAAAATTCTGTAAGTACGATAATTTCGCGTCGCGGAAATTTTTGCTGTAACCCTTGCAATAGTTGCGACATGGCCAGGCGCACTTCCGGCACGTGGTGAAATTCCCCTACAAACAAATAATTTACGTTTGAGTCAATGCGGTTGAGTAACCACGGGATTTGTTGGGTGGGTTGTTCGCAAAGGTTGGCTTCTTGGCGGAAGGTGGCCATATTGTCGGCTATTTTTTCAGAGTGATCGGCCAGGTGTTTTAACTCCTGGCTGATGGCTCGGTTATTTCTGGATAGGAGGTATGATTCTACTTGTTGGTCCGTTGTCAGAAACGGGGCATCCGGATAGACTTCTGACGGATTGGCAAAGTGTAAGCTGGGTGTTATCGCACGGGTCGGAAAAGCAGCCGGCAAGATAAGCTCCCCACGACGCGGACCAGGCGTTAAGAATGTGGGACGCGTCAGATACTGGGCGCGGCGAGCCAGGTTATAAGAGGATTCCACCCGTTTGAGTAGTGTGGTCTCTACTCGGCCTGCATTAAGTAAGGCCTTGGCTACTTCACGGCTTTGCGCGTGGGCCAAGGGGGAAAATACAAATAAAAAACCGCCAATTAGAAAGAAATGTTTTAATTTCATACTTATATTGTGGAAGATTTTGCTTGCAAATGCCAGGGTCTTAAGGCCCAGTAGTTAGTGGGTCTTTAGGCCCTGGTTAAAACAATTACTTTTCGTATGCTTAAAGTACAAAGTATCCGGAGGAATAAGATGAAGCAGGGCATCAAACGCAGTGGAGTGGTGTTATTACTTCTTGTATTGTGCATTGGTGGAGGGAACGCGCAAGAAGTGGTAGGCCGGGTGTTGAGCCGAACTGCCCGGGTAAACGGAGCGAATGTTAGCAAATATTCGTCATCGGCTGGGTTATGGGCGTCCACGTATGTACTTAACGAGCGGTTTTTAACGGGCCTTTCTCATACCTCGGCCCGGGCGGTGTTTGGGGTCAACGAAGGCACGCGGAGAGTGCTATCTGCTACGATGGCCGGTCACTTTCAACCCGTTAGTGAGGTGCCCGGTCTTACAAGTGGTTTGAAGATAGAACTTTCGGTAGATAAGCAACTGTAATGGCTAAATGCCCAACCAAATTTGGGGCGGGAAAGTTTAAGCCAAGCGCGTGGGACAGAATCGGATTTGTTTTTAGTGCAAAAGATGGCTGACTCTAAATTGGTTTTTGTGGGGGAGACGCATGGATTAGTGGCACCGCGGCTTGAATTTGCCAGTGCGGTAGAAAAATTTCATCATTTTCATCCGCAACGTAGGGTGGTGATTTTTATGGAGCCGCTTTACTTAAAACCGTTGGAAAACGAAAGTGTATTTCCGTATGATTATTACCGGCGCGGTACGGAAGGAGTGGAAAGCCCGTTTGATATAACAAATACGAAAAGTCCGAACTTCCGGCTTATGGACGACAATTCAAACTTTAGAGAAATGCTTACCCGGCTTTTAGTTTGCAGGGGGAAAAGAGAATCTTTTTTTGGAAAGGTCCGCAAACCACGGCTTATGGGCGAAACGTAGGGTTTGATATGCGTTGGGTAGTTCCGTAACGCTATCGTTACTATTCATTTCTACGGAAGTTCTTTCTCAATTATGTAACGGGGTCTGCGTTTGGTTTCCAGGTAAGTTTTACCGATATATTCCCCAATAATACTGATAGCAAATAACTGCAATGCGCCAATTAACCAAATAGAACAAATAATACTGGCATATCCCGGAATGGGATTGCCTAAGAATTTCCCCACTAGGAAATAGGCAAAAACTACTAAACCGATAGTTGCCAAGGATAGGCCAAGCACACTAATAAAACGAATAGGCATTAGACTAAAAGAGGTAAGACCTTCCAAGGCAAACAATAGGAGTTTCTTAAGAGGATATTTTGTTTCTCCGGCAGTCCGTTTTTGTCGGGCATAATACGCGATATCTGTCTTAAAACCCAGTTGCGGTATAACGCCACGTAAAAACAGATTACTTTCTTGATATTCGGACAAGACTTGCAAGGCTTGTTTACTCATTAAACGACAATCTGAGTGGTTATAAATAAGTTTGATGCCCAAAAATGCCATAAATTTATAGAATCCTTGGGCGGAATGTTTTTTGAAATAAGTATCAGTAGAGCGGCTATTACGTGCCCCGTAAACAATTTGTGCTCCCTGGTTATACTTATTAATAAAGGAGTCAAAAACTTCAATATCATCTTGTAGATCCGCATCGCAAGAGATGACAACATCGGCGTTGTCTTTGGCATGTAATAATCCTGCCAACAATGCATTTTGGTGGCCAAAATTTCGGGAAAGTTTTAACCCTCTCACACAAGAATTTTGTTGATGTAGGTCTGTAATGATTCCCCAGGCGTTGTCGTGGGAACCGTCGTCACCAAACAATATTTTACTGGTGGGTGCTATTTTCTGTTTGGCTATTAACTCGGTTAATTTTTTAACAAAAACAACGGCCGAAATGGGTAGCATTTCTTCTTCGTTATAGCAGGGAACAACCACATAACAAACGGGTATATTCATAAATTTACAGTTGCTGTTATTTACAAAACCCCCGGGCTTACGCCCGGGGGTTTACGATTATAAACATCGGGGCGACTGGATTTGAACCAGCGACCTCACGGTCCCGAACCGTGCGCGCTACCATCTGCGCTACGCCCCGTATATCTTCGCCGGTCTATCCGGCGTAAATCAAACTTTCAAAACTTCGGGAAGGCGGGAATCGAACCCGCGATCTCTCGCACCCCAAGCGAGCGCTCTACCTCTGAGCCACTCCCCGTCAACTTCGGCCGCTTACGCGGTCCTCCTTTATATTCTACCATTCTTTTAGCAAATCTTCCAGCGTTTCTTTGATTTCCGTCAGAAGTTTTACGTCCGTGCGGGTGCGTTTGGGTTCGCCCGCAGCGGGCAAATGATAGTGGCTCAACTGTTTTTTTGCGCCTTCCAGCGTAAGTTTATGTTTATAAATTAAATCTTTAATTTTGAGAATGGTGTACACATCTTCTTTGGTGTAGCGGCGGTGTCCGCTTTCCAGGCGAATCGGGCGGATGAGCCCAAATTCCGCTTCCCAATAGCGCACGGAATATTCCGGCACGCCGGTAATGCGTTTGACGTCGCCGATGGAAAAGTACTCCTGCTGTTCCAATTCTTCCAGTCCCATAGGGGTATTATAGCATTTTTTATTTTTTTGCCTTGTTGTTTGCGCAAAAGGGCTTGACATCGTTTTTTTTTTTGATACCATGCGATTATAACCTCACTAAAGTGAGCGGATACGTATTGAAAAGAAAAGTAGATTGTTGGGCCGTTTGGACGTA
>JAKSPG010000133.1 GCA_024405075.1 Elusimicrobiaceae bacterium
CCGCTTATGGTTTCCACGGGTAGTATAAAAAACCTGCCTTTTGGCAGGTTTTATATTTTTACCGGGAACGGAACTTGCCTTCCGGTAAAACTCCTGACGGAGTTTTCCTGCAGGCCGGGCTCGCGGTACTCGCCTTGCGGCTCGCTAACGCTCGCACGCAAACTCGTACAACGCTGCGCCTTTCAAGTCCCTTACGCAGGCCAAGCAGTTGGCCTGCTCCCCGACTAAAAATAAAAAACCTGCCTTTCGGCAGGTTTTATATTTTTACCGGGGAAGGGACTTGAACCCTTAAGCCCGTGCGGGCAATAGTTTTTGAGACTATCCTGTATACCAATTCCAGCACCCCGGCTCAAATTGTCTACTTTTATTCTACCAAATTTCGCCTTAAAAGAAAACTCCGCCCCGCTTTTAATTAAAAGATAACATGGTCGTGTATTCTTTCAGACGTCTGTTAATATCGCGCTGCGTCAGTCCGGCCAAACGGTCCACGCTAAACGACTCAATAGTAAACGAGGCCATCACGTTACCAATCATCATCGCACGTTTAATGGATTTAAGCGTATCCCAATTTTTAAGGCTGGCCAAGTATCCCGTAAACCCACCGCCGAACGTATCACCCGCGCCGGTAGTATCGTGCACGTGTTCCAAAATATACGGCGGTAGCTGGGCAATCCCTTTTTTGCTCACGAGCATAGAACCGTTGGAGCCCAGTTTGATAATCACATATTTTACCCCTTTGCCAAGGAGCATTTTACCGGCTTTTATCAAGTTATATTCGCCGGTCAAAAGGCGCGCCTCGGTTTCGTTTAAGAAAAGGATATCAATGCGTTTAATTACTTTTAACAACGATTCTTTTTTGGACGAAATCCAATAATTCATTGTATCGCACGCCACCAGCCGCGGTTTTTTGACTTGTTTTAATACGGACAGTTGCAAATCCGGGTCTATGTTAGCCAAAAACACGGCTTTGGCCTGTTGTTGTTGCGGTGTGAGTACCGGGTTAAAATTTTGGAATACATTTAACTCCGTAAATTTAGTAACGGCCGTATTGAAATCTTTATCGTAACTGCCGCCCCAGTTAAAAGTTTTCCCTTCCTTTACTTCCAGGCCGTTTAAATCCACCCCGCGTTTAATAAAGGGGGTACGGTCGGCCTCGGTAAAGTCCGTTCCAACCACCGCCACCATAGCCGGCTGTGCAAAATAACTGGCACAAATGGATGCATAACTGGCCGCACCGCCCAGAACATGTTTTACACTGCCGTTGGCATTATCAATTGTATCAAAAGCGACAGACCCCACTACAAGCACTTCGTTAGACATACTTAATCCTGTAAATAGGTTTTAATTTCCACGCGTTGGTTGAAATCATCAAAAAATGCTTTTTGGGCCGTTTCCATTTTGGTATCCATTAACTGAGCTGTAAAGCTTTTTTTGTTCGTTTCAAAATCCTTTAAGTTGCCGTGTTGCGTTTGGTAAGAGTAGCGGACTTCGGCCGGGGTCAGCTTATACAGCGAGTACAACACCCCGCGAAAGCGGTCAGCCAATTTACCACGGCGCAGTTGTTCTTCAAAGTCAGCTGCCGACATACCAGTCGCACGTCTGACGGCGGTTTCGTAAGCGGTTTTATTAAATTGTCCGTTAGCTCCGCCGAAAAAAGGCGAATTTTTAATTTCATACGCCACTTCGTAATCGGCCACAGCCAACCCGGCCCGTTGCGCCGATTGGTTGAGCACTTCGTCGCTAATCAACGCAGCCAACATTTGTTGGCGCAAAACGGCCAACAATTCTTCGTCCACGTCCATACCTTGGTTGCGTAGCATCCGCGCGCGGTCCTCCGCCAACCGATAAACTTGGCGATAAGCGATTTTTTGCGAGCCGACTTTAGCCGCCACCGTACGCAAGTTGCCGCGGTGGTACGCATCCAACCCTAAGTAAACGATACTTCCTAAAAAGAAAGCTAACGTAATAATCAGAATACTTTTTTTGTGTTTAATTAAAAACGAAATCATAACTTAAGCTCCTTATCTAGTTAATCTTGCGATGGTTGCGGTTCTTCTTCACCGTCGGCCGGGGCCGGTTCTTCCATAGCTCCGATGACGCATTGTCCGTCAATTCGTCCGCCTTCTTCCACAATCATTTTTTTGGCGCGGATGTCGCCTTTGATAAACGCCGGGGAAAGCACCTCCAGCATATCCGCACACACATTACCTTCAATCATGCCGCCGCAAACAACGATTTCGGCCGACACGTCGCCGGTGATTTTGCCGTCCTTTCCTACAATCACATGGCGGGCGTTATCGACGGACCCTTCCAACGAGCCGTCCACCCGCAGTGAACCTTGCACGCTCAGCGTCCCTTGAAAATAACACTCCGCACTGACTACCGAGTAGTGCTCTCCAGAGGCAAAATCAGAATCTTTCTTCAAAAATCCCATCTGTTATCCTCCTATAAATTATTTAAAATAGTTGCGCGGATTGACGGCCTGGCCGTCTTTCCATACTTCGTAATGCAAATGCGTTCCGGTGGAACGGCCGCTGGAACCCATTGTAGCAATTTTATCGCCCCGTTTGACAACGTCCCCCGCTTTGACGCGTATCGCCGTTGTGTGCGCGTACAACGTGGAGTAACCAAACCCGTGATCTACCAAAATGGCCTGTCCGTAGCTGGGTACCCAACCCGCGTGGCGCACTACCCCGTCGGCGGTAACGACAATCGGACTATCGGGCTTGCCGGCAAAATCTACCCCGTTATGCCGTTTGGTCGTACGGCGGCCGAACGGATCCAACCGGTACCCAAAGCCCGAGCTAATCGGCGCACTGGACGGCCGGATAGAAGGGGTGGAGTTCAACCCCTCACGGCGGTTGGCAAAGAACCAGGCAATTTCCTGGAAACTTGCCAAACGTGCTTTGGCATTATCTTCCAGTGTGTCAATATACGCTTCAAACTCATCCGTCGTTAAATCTTTCAAATCTTTTTGGAATAACGCCTGGGCGCGGCGGTCTTCTTCCTCTTTGGTGGTCTGCCAATCTTTAGGCATATTCACGAATTGTCCGCCGGGCATGCCCAACATTTGACGCATTTGCATATCGGTTGTGCGGGTCAGTTCCAAATACTTGCGCCCGCGCTCCAACTCGTCGCCGATAAGACGCATCTTCACGTGCATCAGTTCGTTTTCGGCCTTGATAACCTGGGAATTATATCCGCTGGCAAAAAACAACAACCCCGCCAGCGTGATAGCTACCCACGCCACGGCTATTCCCACTAGGGTCAGCACGCGCACTTTAAACTTCAGCGACGCCCCCATCCGGGGCATCACCAAAATGTCTACCCGCTCCCCTAATAGTTTACCTAACTGATTGATTCTTTTGCCCATCTTTTGTATTCTATCATATATGAAGGCCCGAAAGGGATAATTTTCAATTAAGGAGAAATGCATGAAGAAAATCTGTTTGACTTTATTGTTAGCCGCTTGCACGGCGGCTTGTTTGACACCGCTGCCTGAAATCGCCACGCTTGGGCAAGTGAGCCTGCCGGTAGCCAACCAAGAAACGCCGTGGAACTCGGCCGATTATACGGGTAAACCCGTTTTAATGGTGTTTATGGGCTCGTGGTGCCCGTGGTGCAAACGGACTATGCCGGCCGTAACGGAAGTGGCCGAAGCATACGGGGATAAAGTGGAAATTATTGCCGTGTTTATGGATCGCGATGCCGCACCCGTGCAAAAAGCTATTAAAGAACATGACTTTACGGTAAAATCTTTATACAACGGCGGCGAACTGGCCGAAACATTGGAAGTACAGGGGTTGCCGCATGCTGTGTTGTTTGATAAAAAACACCGCGCTATTAAACACTGGGAAGGATTTGACCCGGACCGCGCCACCCACTTCCGCGAAGCACTGCAAAAAGTAACGAAATAAATTAGACCTCAAAAGAAAAACCTCTTATTTAACGCTCCCGCCCTTTTTGGGGCGGGAGATTTTTTTTATTCAAACAACTCGCACAAACACGTTTCCTTGCCTTTTTTGCCCCGTTGTGCGCATGTTAATTTTTCCGGTTTATTAAATTTTGCTTGTCATATCAAAACCCAAAACGATAATACGG
>JAKSPG010000134.1 GCA_024405075.1 Elusimicrobiaceae bacterium
AATTATTAAAAATCACACTGACTACCAGCACGATAAATGCCACATTGACAGGGTATTGCAACGTATCATATATAAATGGAACACTCCACCCGCCGCTGACCGTTACGGCCGCCGCACCGATACCTAACAAGAAAAGTTCCAAATGGCTTTCGGCCCAGCGCGACACTAACGGCCACACCAGCAAGTTACCGGCAATCAGAATTAAGAGGATACTCTGCCAAAGCGGAATTGGCTGTACAAGTGCGTTTTCCATATTATTATTTTACCAAAATACGAGCACCCCCCGATATTAAAAATAAATTATGCCGGGCCGGCAATTAAATATAGTAAAATAAAAAAGTAAGTTATATTTACCGATAAGGAGAGACTCACCGTATGAAAAAGATGTTATCTTTTGTTTTTGTGCTCGGTTTAGTGCCGGGCTTGGCTCACGCCGCCACCACTAACTGCGGTTGTGCTACTACCGATGTGGTGTGCATCAACGACTGCACGCTCAACAAAGTAAATGCGTTTAAGCAAAACGTCCAAAACAGCCAAAACACGGCGACGAACAAAGCTGCTTCCGCCAAGGCACAGGCAAACGCGCAAGCCAAACAAGCTAAAGCCAATGCCCAAGCTAAACAAAAACAGGCCAAAGCACAGGCCAAGCAAGCTAAAGCGAACGCTAAAGAAAAAGCCAAACAAGCTAAAGCCAACGCTCAAGCCAAACAGAAAGAAGCTAAAGCGCAAACCAAACAGGCCAAAGCAGACGCCAAAGCTAAAGTAAACGCTCAAAAACAAGCGGCTGCCAAACAAAAAGCCACTGCCAAAAAGAACGCCAAAAACGCTAAAAAAGCGTTGAAAGCCGAAAAAGAAGCTTGGAAAAATGTAGCAAAATAAGTTGATTTAGTATTGACTTAAAAAAAACGGAACAGCTAAAAACTGTTCCGCTTTTTTTGTGTATGACACCAAAAATATCAGGGCATGGCGTAGGAGCGAAAAGTTCCCTCATTATCTCTAGCTATTCCTTTCCAAATCCCCTCGCAATAGGCACCTGCTGCTTCTTCAAAGACCACCCCGTTCCTTATGCGCTCGGCACAGAAAAAACTTCCTAAACCAACTAATTCTCCTGTGCTACCGATCACTGTTTTAACAAACCCCGCCCCTTTGTACTTGCCGGTTAAACGCCCAATGTATAAGTTTAGGTTTCCCTCGGTAGTTTTATACATTTGTATGGACCATTCCCCATTGGAACGGGTGTCTATGACTCCGTACGTAGAACTTGTTATATTACACCATTTTTCTGTTCCGGTCCATGCATCCATGTCCATCGCCAGTTCGTCAAAACTTTGAGGAAATGAGCCATTAGCCATGTAATATACGATCAAGGCACTTTCTATAGAATTTATTATGGCTAATGCTTGGGTACCACGGCTTTTTTCCACCGCTTTTTGGTATTGCGGCAGAGCCACCGCCGCCAATATGCCAATAATTAACACCACTACCAATAATTCAATTAACGTAAACGCTTTTGTATCTAAACGGCCTGTAAAACCACTTTTATTTTCCATACGTATCCCCCTACATAAACTAGAGTATAAGCGCATGGTATCAAAAAAAAAACGATGTCAAGCTTTATTTTTTCCCCTAACAAAATTCGGCAAGAAAATAACAAACGGAGGTTCAAGGCCCCCTGCTTGCCGCGTTCTACTTGCCCAGACCGCAAACAGAAAAAAAAAACGGCGGCACAGGAATCTGCGCCGCCGCGGTTATCCGTAAAAACAAAAGCTACACAATAATCATCTTAACAGCCATTACAATCAGCACCAAGCCCGCCAACAGCTCGGCTCTCTTGCTGGCAATTGTTTTAGAGCTCGGCCCGCCCAGGTGGAACCCGAGCAGCGTCATGCCAAACGTCAACAACAGCAAAAATATCAACGCCGGGAAACAGGCCGTGTCCATCGTTTCCACCGCGTAGCCTACCAAAAAAGCGTTGAGCCCCATTAGGCACGATACCTTGACCAATTTGCGGGTATTGTCGGCATCTTCGGCGTTAAAACTGGGGGATTTTTCAATAGATTCCAACATAAACTTGATACCTAACAAAAGCAGGAAGGCAAAGGCCACCCAGTTATGGGCCAGGTAAACCCAATCGCGGAAGAATAACACACTAATTAAATAACCCAACCCGAAAAACAACGCATTAAACCCGGCAAAAAATAATGCCATTTTAATAGAAAAAACACTTTTCTTTTTGGCTTCCATTTTCATAGCGGACATATTGGCACTGACCATATTGTCCACACAAATACATACGAAAATAATGATTACGGACACGATTCCCATATTGCACCTCTCTGTTAGGATACCTGCATTCTACCAAATGCCAAGACCTTCAAGCAACAACTTTACCCCCAGTCCCATTAACACCAAGCCGCCCAACGCTTCCATACGCCGGCCGAATTTCTCCCCCAGCCACGCACCAAAATAAAACCCCACCCAACTGGTAGCAAACACAAACCCCGTCATGCAGATGACCGTTAGCGCAAAAGGAGCTCTGGTAAACGAAAGCCCCATCCCTACTAGCCACGCATCCACGCTGGTTGCCAACGCCAGCCACAAGAGCGTTTTGCCGTGCAAGGAAGTGGGTACTTTTCCGTGGCGCTGCTTTTCCAACGCTTCCCACACCATGTGCGCTCCGATAACCAGTAAAATAACAAACGCTACCCACGGCGCGTACTGCTTGACCCAGCGGCCGACACCCGCGCCCAACCCCCAGCCGCCGCTAAACATCACCAAATGTGCCAAGGAAAAACCCAAACTGGACGTCAATTCTTCCCGCACGGGGATACGTTTTTGGGCCGCACAACCGGCGGCTACGGTAACGGCCAGATTATCCATGGATAGGCTTAACGCTACCAAAAAAGCGGATAATAAAGTCATATAATTATGATATCATTTTTGGTAGAGAATCTTGGGGGAACACATGGAATCATTAAAAGAACTGTATAAAATCGGCATGGGGCCTTCCAGCAGCCATACCATGGGACCGCGCAAAGCCGCCGAGGAATTTAACCGCGCCTATGCGCAAGCGGTGTCTTTTCGTGTCACGCTTTACGGCTCGCTCGCAGCCACAGGCAAAGGCCACTTGACCGACGTGGCTATTAAAGAGGCGTTATATCCAAAACCGGTTTCTATCTCGTGGGAACCCACTGTTTTTTTACCCAAACATCCCAACGCCCTCAAACTGGAAGCGTTGGACCGCGCCGGCTACACCCTAGGCGCACAGACCGTGTACAGCGTGGGCGGCGGGGCTATCCGCACGGACGACAATTTTCACCAAACCAGTGCCTCGGTATATCCCTTACACTCCATGGAAGAAATTTTGGAATATACCGCACGCCGCAATTTATTGCTTTGGCAATACGTGGAAGAATGCGAAGGCCCAGCCATTTGGGATTATTTAAAAGAAGTATGGACCGCCATGCAGAACACCATGGAACGCGGGCTAAAAAAACAAGGTGTGTTGCCCGGCTCTCTCAATTTGGAACGCAAGGCGCAACAATACTTATATAAAGCGCAAACATCGCCGCGTTACGTACGGCGCATCAACAACTTATTTGCTTACGCGCTCGCCTGCGCAGAAGAAAATGCATCCGGCGGGCAAGTGGTTACTGCGCCCACCTGCGGCTCGTGCGGAATTGTGCCGGCAGTATGCCGCTTGTTAAAAGAAGTGTATGAATTTGACGATACAGCTGTTCTGCGCGCGTTAGCCACCGCTGGGCTTATGGGTAATTTAGCAAAAACGAACGCGTCCATTTCCGGGGCAGAAGTAGGGTGCCAAGGTGAAGTGGGCGTGGCGTGTGCCATGGCCGCGGCGGCCTCGTGCCAATTAGAAGGCGGCGACAATCGCCGCATCGCTTACGCCGCCGAAATGGGATTGGAACACCACCTGGGTCTCACGTGCGACCCGGTGGACGGCCTGGTGCAAATTCCGTGCATTGAACGCAACGCCATGGCCGCTTCGCGCGCGCTGGATTGCGCGACGTATGCGTTGATGTCCGACGGGGACAACCGCGTTTCCTACGATGACGTGTTGGCTACCATG
>JAKSPG010000135.1 GCA_024405075.1 Elusimicrobiaceae bacterium
CCGTGGGGCTTAATTACGGGCAAACGCAGTTTAACGGCGAAGCGTACGACATTATTGATATCCCTGGCCTGTACCGCTTGGAAGAAGAATGGAACATGCAGGGCCAAAAACATCACCTGTTTAACGAGTTGGAATATGATTTTGTTGTATGCGTGGCAGATGCATCGCATTTGGAGCGCAATCTGTATTTTGTGTTGGAGTTGTTATCTCTCAATAAACCGGTTATTTTGCTGCTTAATAAGTTTGATGAAGCCAAGCGCAAAGGTATTTTTATTAACATTAAACAACTTTCCAAACTGCTTGGATTGCCTGTCATCGCGGCGGTGGCAACCACCGGGGAAGGGCTGAAGGAATTGGCTAACCAAGTAGCGATATTAAAGCCGAACCAGCCCCTGGTTTCCATTCCGTCCACCGACGAAGAAAAATGGCAAACTATCGGTAAAATTATTGGTCAAGTGCAAGAAGTCAAACACAAGCACCCCTCGTTTTGGGAACATTTGCAGGCCTGGGCCACTACACCTCTAACGGGGCTGCCTATTGCACTAGCGGTGCTGGTGATTTCGTTCTTTTTGGTACGCTGGGTGGGTGAAAGTTTAATCGGTCTGGTGGATCCGTTATGCGACAATTACTATTTTCCGTTTATGGAGCGTTTACTGGGTACGTGGCGGCATAATTGGCTGGGTATGTTGCTCGTTGGCGACGGCGGAAATACGTATTTCGGTGTGCTGACAGACGGACTGAAAATTGCGCTGGTGGATGTGATGTCTTATGTCCTGGCGTTTTATGCGCTGTTTGGTTTTTTGGGTGACTTGGGGTACTTGCCACGGTTGGCAGTTTTGTTAGACGGTATTTTGCACAAAATCGGTTTGCACGGATACGGCTCGCTCCCCATTATGTTGGGGTTTGGGTGTAAAGTCCCGGCGGTCATGGGTACGCGCGTGCTGGAAACGCGCCGGGAGCGTGTGATTGCGCTGGCGCTTGTGTTGGTGCTTGCGCCGTGTATTTCGCAGACGGCTATGATTATTTCTATTTTGTCCCCCCACGGCCTAAAATATATGCTAATGGTATTTGGGGCCTTGGTTGTAAACGGAATTTTGGCGGGGACAATTTTAAACCGTTTGATGAAAGGCGAAACACCGGAACTGTTTATGGAAATTCCGTCGTGGCAGATTCCGCACTGGCGTTCGTTGGGGCGCAAGTTGTGGCTGCGCATGAAGGCATATCTGTGCGCTGCCTTGCCGCTTATTTTATGCGGCGTCTTGTTTGTGGATTTGATGCAAATGTCCGGCGTGACGGCGTTAGTAACGCGGCTGTCGCGCTACCCGGTGGAATATATTTTAGGGTTGCCGGCGGATACGACGTCGCTACTCATACTGGGGTTTTTACGCAAAGACGTGGCAATTGCATTGTTGGAGCCGTTTAACCTCTCGGCGCAGGCACTGGTGGTGGCGTGTGTGTTTATGACGATGTATCTGCCGTGTATTGCTACCTTCTTTGTGATGCTGCGCGAAAACGGTTGGAAAGACTCCTTGCGCGTCGTGGCGCTGACGCTTGGTTTAGCATTTGCCACGGGTTTTGTGTTAAGACTCATTTTGTTGTAAAAAATTTTTTGTGACAAAAAGGGGGCCGGAACTGATATGTTCCGGCCCTGTTGCTAAACTGATAAAACCCCCGCGGCTTATCTTCCCATGCGTGGAAAAATAAAAAAGAGTTTTGTGTCTGTTTGGCTGTTTGTTCGTACGAAAATCTCGCAAGTAAAGGCATTCTCCCCGGCTTTTATTTGTTGCATAATTCCCCCCCTTTTCCTGCTTTTTGTGCCAGTCAGCTCCCCTCAATTTTATAATGAGGGGAGCTTTTCCAGCTGTTTTTTTAGCCCTTGATATCAAACATCCGTTCCTCGTAGTTATTTCGTGCCGTTGCACTGGAATGTAACAGTTCAACTACTTGTGACTCCAGGCCGTGTTTAATCCTAGCCACCTGCTCAATAGTGGCCTGGTAGCCTTTATGGTAGGCACGCGCATCGGCATATTGAGCTAGTAAGCAACGGACCAAGTTCGGGAATTCTCCCTCCCATACCACCACCGCCAACAGAGAAGTAGTTTCGGGGTCCTGCGGAAGACTACGGCCAACGGATTGCTTTGGCTGAAAGTTCATTCCCTCGTGATTGGGCGCTTCCTGTTCCACGGTTTCTTTCAATTTAGGCATAATTTCGCGCACAAAAAACTTTTGAACTTCCGCGTCCGTGTGGCGTTTCATTTCCCGGGCCAGTTGTCTTTCGTAGGCGGCCAGCTTGCGCGGTAACAAATTGCGACGCGCACGGAGTGCGGCGGCTTCTACTTGTGCTTCCAGAGACAGTTGTGCGGTTTGTTGTGACGGGGCTGCCGAGGTGCATACCGGCAGGAAAACTACGGTTGCGGCTAATACATACACGGTGGTGACTAGACGTTTCATACACTACCTCCCTTTTTTTGAGCTGCATTCTTAGTATATTGTTTTTTTTTTTTTTTCAAGGGGAAATTTGGACCTAGGCGCTATCTAGGTCCTTTGGGTAAGCTCAAAAAGGGGCCCTCTTGCTGTTTTCCGTCGGAAAGTCAAAAGAAGTAGTAGGTTTTGTAATTTTTATGAAAGGGTTTGAATAAAAAAAGGCCGGGGCGTTTGGGCCCCGGATTTTTTTTTCTTGCAAGTCAAATTTAGTTACCGTTTCCGTAACGGCCGATTTCCACCGGCAGCGGAATCTCCGTTCCCAACGGGCCTTCAAAATACATCGTGCCGGTTAGGTGGTAATCCAGCGTGGCACTGTTCATGCTGATAAGCCCCAACAGCTTGGCATTAAAGGTGGACATAGGCACCGTAAATTTAGCTTTTGCGTTTTTGGTGCTGTTAGGCTCAATACGTATATCTTTAAGCGTTACGTCTGCCATGGGTTCCTCGTTGACGGTCAAGTTACCCTCAAAGCGTTTTAATGTAGCGGCCTGTTTTTTATTCATATTCGTAATAGCGATAATGGTTTCAAACCCTAATGAATCCAGGTTGTAATCCGTTAGACTCACGCTTTTAAGCGCAAACTTGCAATTGGCTAAATTTTCCGCTTCGCGCATGCTGGCGCAAGCAGTTAGTAAAACAGCCGATAAAATACAAAGGAATAATCTTTTCATAAATCCTCCCAATAATAACCCCTCAAATAATTGTATAATAAAAAAAGTAAGAATTGGAGAAAATATGAACCCGTTACAACAAAAAATTTATGACCGTTTTGTCCGTTACATTGCCGTTGACACTACCAGCGACCCGGAAAGTAAGTCCGTCCCCAGCACGCCGGAGCAAATTTCGTTTGCTCACACGTTAGCTGCCGAGATGAAACAAATCGGGTTTACGGAAGTAGAAATGGACGAGTACGGGTTTGTTACCGGGGTACTTCCGGCTAATACAGATAAGCCGGCTCCGATAATCGGTTTATTTGCCCATATGGATACCGTGTGCGATTATAACGGTAAAAACATCCACCCGGTTTTGCACCCCAATTACGACGGCAAAACAATTACGATTAATGCCGAAAAAAAGATGTTCCTCTCCCCACAAACCGCGCCGAATTTGAAGTTGTGCGTTGGGGATGATATCGTGACTTCCGACGGGAATACTCTGCTGGCCGCTGACGATAAAATAGGGATTTCCGTCATCATGACCTTGGCAGAACACTTTATTGCACATCCCGAAATTAAACACGGGCCGATTAAAGCCGCGTTTACGATTGACGAGGAAATCGGTGCCGGAATCAATTATTTTGACGTAGAACGTTTCGGGGCGGATTTCGCTTACACCATTGACGGTGCGCTACTAGGCGATATTGATTGCGGCAACTTTAATGCCGATATGTTTATTATTGATATCAAAGGCAAGTCGTGTCACCCGGGTTCGGCCAAAGGGTTTATGGCTAACCCTGTACGCATTGCGGCGGATATTATTTCTTCCTGGCCCGAAGATAAACTTCCCGAAACGACTGACGGCGAAGACGGATTCATTTTATTTAAAGACATTACCGGCGGATTGGAAAGCGCGCAGATACAAGGCATTGTGCGCGAACACG
>JAKSPG010000136.1 GCA_024405075.1 Elusimicrobiaceae bacterium
GGTCAAAAAACGTGTTATTTTCACGAGGATAAAAAATATAACTAAAAATAACAAAAAAAAAAACGATAATGATGGTAGCTGCGAAAAAATCAAAAAAGGAACGAAACATGAAAAACACAAAGGCATTTACACTGATTGAACTTTTAGTAGTTGTACTTATTATCGGTATACTGGCCGCGGTGGCGTTGCCACAATACAGAATGGCGGTGTATAAGAGCAAACTCGCCCAGTTGCTTCCGTTAATGAAATCCGTCAAACAGGCTAATCAATTATTTTATTTACAAAACGGTTATTACACCAACGACTTTACCCAATGGGATATTGACCTGCCGCCCGGAACGACCAAAACAGGCGATGACATCGGCGAGGCCCTTCTCAAAATACCCGGCGGTATTACGTTACAGCCGGTGTCTACCATCATGGAAGGGCGTGTACCGCGCGTGCAAGGTTACATATCTAACGTACCCATACGTTTACATGTATATTATGACAGTGACCAATGGCTATGTTATCCGCGGGGAACGGCCGAAGGGTGGAAGTTATGTAAAAATTACGGATGCACGGGAGAAATGCCGACAGATTCGGGATGTAAATTTTCGTTTTAGGCAAAGGCCGCCCGGAACGGCCTGCCAACCAAAATAATGGTATTGTAAATGTTTGCCTGATTTTTCAAAACCGATTTTAGTTCGCGGGATATAGGCGGCCGACAGGCGTAGCAGCGCTACGTCAAGGCCGCGAGACCGCGAAATAAACAGGTTTTGGAAAATGGTTGGCCCTGAAAAGCAACGATGCACAAAATTGGTTTATTTTGTGCATCGTGCGTAAACCGAAACTTACCAGGGCCGTTATAAAACTAACGTATCTTCCATATCCGGGCCGGTGGAGATAAACGCAATTTTCGGATGCGGATAAACCTCTGCCGATAACGCGCGCAAGTCCGCCAAAAATTGCTTAGCTTCCGCGGTAAAATCTTCTTCTTTTTTCACACGGTCGTTGCCGGGGAACATATCAATATGCGTGATAGCGATTTTGGTGCAGTTGTTAATCATAATCGCGCGCGAGGCGGCACGTTTTTCAAACTCGCCCACGCGGCGAAGGCGCTTACTGACGCTACCGATTTCGTGGCCTTTGGTGTGGTAAATTTCCAAATCTTTCTCGTCGGAAATTTCTTTTTCCAACGGGCCGGGGCCCACGCGCGTAACATAAGGTTTAAATACCACGTACACATCGCGCACGCTCTTGGGGCCTAAACCCGCCTCGCCCAAAAAGGTACTGGCCGTAGTATCGCGCGAGGTAACAAACGGATATTCCCCGTGCAAGAGCGAAAGTTTAATCCCTTGTGTGCCTTCCAGCAAAATATGCCCGCCTTTATCCAAACAGGCATTTAGAAGTTCCGGCACGTCTTGGATGAAATCTTTTAAAAGCGGCTCGTCTTTAGCAAATTTGATATCGCGCCGCTCAATGCGTTCTTTAACGGCTTGGCCTAAACCGGTCCCTACGCTACCGATATGATTCATAAAGTGCCCGGCGCCGCGTTCGGCGGCGGTTTGTTCGTCGGTAATCAACACGGCATACGGGTCAATGATAAGACGGTCCTGGGTGTTTGTTTTTTTAACTTCGTCCAGCAACCACTCGGTTTTGGTATACGCTCCCGCGCCCAGCACTAACTTTGTTTTGGGGTTTAAAAACCCGGACGGGATATTTTTAAGCGTGTATGAAACACCATCTTGCACAACGGTATGCCCGGCGTTGGGGCCGCCCACGCGCACGCAATAATCGTAATTACCTTTATACGATAAATACGCCGCAATTTTGCCTTTTCCTTCGTCGCCGGCTTGTCCGCCGCATACTAAATCAATCATATTTCTCCCTCGCCAGCTGCGCTGCCAGCCCGGTGTAATGTTCCGGTGAGAGCGCACGCAACTGCTTTTTGATAGTTTCGGGTACGTCTAATTTTTCTGCAAATTCACGCAAAGCCGCTAAGGTAACCGCGCGGCCGCGGGTAAAATCGCGCAGTTGCTCGTAAGCGTTTGCCACGCCGTTGGCGCGCAAAATAGTTTGAATACCTTCAGCCAACACTTCGGGGTGCTGATGTAATTCTTCCCGCGCAGCCGCGCGGTCAAACGCAATTTTACTTAAACCCCGCAGCAGCGAATCGTACGCCACGCACGCGTAGCCAAACGCTGTGCCCATATTGCGAAGCACAGTAGAGTCCGACAAGTCCCGCTGCAAGCGCGAAACGGGTAGTTTAGTAGAGAAGAAATCCAACAATGCGTTAGCTAACTGCAAATTACCTTCGGCATTTTCAAAATCAATCGGATTTACTTTTTGCGGCATAGTGGACGAACCGACCTCGCCTTTTACCGTTTGTTGGCGCACGAGTCCTGCGGAAATATATTGCCACATGTCGCGGCAAAAATCTGTCAAAATAATGTGAATGCGGCGAAGATTATCAAATAGTTCGGCGTAACTATCGCGCGGATCCACCTGGGTAGAAACGGGCGTACGGTAAATTTTTATTTTACGGTTTTTGTTCAGTAGTCCCACCAGTTTATCGGCCGCGGCAGGCCAATCCACCGCCGGGAAAACGGCCGCATGGGCATTAAAATTCCCCACCGCGCCGCCGAACTTACACGAAATTTGTTGTTTCTTTAGTTGCGCTAACTGCCGCACCAGGCGCTGTTCAAATACGCGAATTTCCTTGCCAAACGTCGTCGGTACAGCAGGCTGGCCGTGGGTACGCGCGAGCATCACGCCGCGCGCCTCTTTCACGGCTAACTTAGCTAAAGTTTGGCGGAGTTTTTCAAGCGCGGGCAGTAATACGTTTTCCACCCCGTTTGCTAAAAGCAGGGCGTAGGAAACGCTGTTTACGTCCTCGCTGGTAAGCGCAAAATGCAACCAATTAATGCGGTTTTTAAGCGGTGTGTTTTGCAATTTAAGACGCAGTAGATATTCCACGGCTTTTACGTCGTGGCGCGTGGCCGGGATATTTTTATAGCCGTCAAATTCCAGCGCGCGCAGAACAGATAAATCGTGCGCGGAAAGTATGTGTAAAGCAGCTAATACCTTTTTTTCAGCGGCAGTAAGCGGTTTATAATGCGGGAGTTTCAAACCGGATAAAATTTCCAGCCAAGCCGTCTCCGTCCGGACGCGGCAGGTAGCAAAAGCGGCTTCGCCCATCACGTGCGTGAGGGCCTGCAATTTGCCGCTGTAGCGCCCGTCCAACGGGCAAAGGGGCGTCCTTTCCATAGTTATATTTTAGCAAAATATCCCCTTAAACGGCCGCTTTATAAATTCATATGATAGCCCCGACACGCCCTACCGCCCAGGCCGGTGCACGCGCTGACGACATTCGTCCGCGTTCCGAACGTCGCACAAATACGCTGGGCCAGGGTGGTTTCCAATGCCCAACACGTTGCCGAATTGGAACCGTTGGCGATTTGAAATTGTACATGGCCCGTGGCCCCTATCATATACTGCGAGGATAGGATAATTTTTTGTCGGTTTGGAAGCGTGATGTAATTCTCATTTACTGTGCTCCCTGCCGGATACGAGATAGACAGTAATTCCGGATCGGTTGCATAAGAGGCATTATCCAAATAGTATACGCGTTGTGCTTCTGCTAAGTCACGCAGAACCGAGAACAACGTCATGGCCTTTGCTTTTTCTACCGCCACCTGGTATTGCGGCAAAGCCACCGCCGCCAGAATACCAATGATGAGGACGACTACCAACAGCTCAATTAACGTAAACGCTTTGACACCCAAACAGCGCAATAAACCACTTTTATTTTGCATGTATATTCCCCCTTACAATTGGGCTAATATGCAAAAGGAAGCAAAAAAAAAAACAAAGTCAAGTTTTATCTTAACAGCCCCAAAACAATCGGACTCCACCCGTCCTATAAAACCTGTTTCTACGGCATTTTTGAGCCATTAAATAACGGCGTATTTACAACAAGCTACAAATTTTTGCTTGACATATCAAAAAAAAAACGTTTATGTAGTTTGCTCCATCTTTCGGCGAATTCTTTGCCACACGACAAAGGAATTGCCCTGATAGAATCGATACCC
>JAKSPG010000137.1 GCA_024405075.1 Elusimicrobiaceae bacterium
ATTCCCCTTTTTTCTCGCCGATAAACGGGCGCGCAATCACGCGCGCGATGTTGTAGGGTTTAACGTGCTTAAACGCAATTTCACACACCTTATATAATTTGTCCAACCCAAAATATTTTTCGTGTGCGGCAATTTGAAATACGCTGTCGGCCGATGTGTAACAAATGGGTTTGCCCGTGCGGAGGTGTTCCTCGCCCAGTTCATCTATAATTACCGTGCCGGAAGCCGCTTTGTTACCTAAAATACCGGGGAGCCCTGCTTCGTCACAAATTTTTTTGATTAAATCCGGTGGGAAAGAGGGATAATCGGGTTGAAAGTATCCCCAGTCAAATTGCACGGGGCAACCGGCCATTTCCCAATGGCCCGAGGACGTATCTTTACCGCGACTGATTTCGCGCATGAAACCGTATTTGGACGGCAGATTGACGCGCGCCGCCGCTTGCGGCCCGGAGGGAACTTCGCGCCCGGTGGACGCTTGCGCCGCTTTTAATAACCCCAGCGCGGCTAAATTGGGTACCTGTAACCCGCCACGCGCGGCGGCAATATGGCCCAGCGTGTCGGCGCCTGCATCGGAAAATCGCGCCGCATCTTCCGCCCCGCCGATGCCAAACGAGTCCATCATCAAAATAACAGCCCGTCCTTTTTGAGTCATAAACATTTCCCCCTTCTTTTCTTTATTATACCCCAAAACGGGGCGTACGTCTAATCTTGTTTTTTATCAAAAACAACGGGGAAAATGGTATCATTTATGCGGGGGAAAATTATGAACAAAGCCTACACAAACATGCGTAATTTTTGGCTGGACGCAAAAAACCTGGAAAACCGCAACGGGGTTATTGAAGTCGGCCCCGATAAAATTGCCGTAGCCGGGGTGGAAATGGCCATAGCGGACGACGGGGGGTCCGTAAAGCATTTACTATTAGCTACTAACTCATTGGGGGACAGTAGTTTATATTTTGAAAATAACAGCAAAAGTGGTTTGGGCGGCGTGTTGGGCGGCCACGGGAACGAGGCCCTGCAAACCGCCGCGGCGCATATGCTGGCCTACGCCGGAAAATTAACTGCGCACATGCAGCGTTTGGCGGCGGGGGAAAATTTGCCTGCGCCGTCGGCCGCGGGCCAGGTGCGGTTGTTTGCGGTGTCCAAAGAAGCGTTGTTTCACGTAGAATTATCACAAGAACAAGCACGCGATACGGAAAATCCGTTCTATCCGTTTTTCGCTTATTCGCAACAAACGTTAGGCTTTTTTCGCGCGCAACAAGAACAAAGCGCACAAGGACGGGCATAAAGGGAGGCGCGTATCAAACGTATTTCTTTTTTAGTACTGTTTCTGTTATTTCTCGCCGCGGGTGTGGTGTTGGTGGCGGGGGTGGGGTTTTATTGGCGTCACGTGGGGGATATGCTGGAGCGGGATGCTACTTCGCAAATTACCTTGGCCGGGAACGAAACGGCTGAAAGTTTTGAACGCGCCATTGCCGCGGACCAGCGCATTGTAGACACGATTGCCATTACCGTACAACAAAATTATCCGTGGCGCAGCCGCGCCGGGTTGGAGCGTTTTTTGCGCTTGCAGGTAAAATATAACGAATTTGAAAATTTAGGTATTATCCCCTTGCATGGCGGCGAAGTGATTTCCGCCAAACCCGGGCTAACGGACCGGGCGTGGCTGCAGGAAATTCTCTTGCGCGGGCTGGAAGAAGATACGTTTGTTTCTGCCCGGCAAACGGACCCGTTAGGCGGCCCCGAGGTGTTTGTACAAGCGGCTTCACTCCATAACGGGGAGGAGCCCGTGGGTGTGCTTTTTGCCCTGATACCAACAAAGCGGTACCAATCCAGCTTGAAATTAACCTCTGTGGGAGACGGACGCGTATTTGTGGTTGCGCGTGACGGCCGGGTGGAAGCGTCCAGTTCTGCCTCGCAAGATACGAACATTTTCACTACGTTGGCCCAGGCCAAATTCGCGCGGCCTAATTCGTTGGAGTCAGTCCGGAAGCAAATCCAAGAAGGCAAAACAACATTCGTGCGTTACCAACTCAACGGCAGTCCCCGCCTACTGTATGGCATGGCACTAAAAATAAATAATTGGTATTTACTTTCCGTTTTACCTACCGATTTTATTCAAGCGCAGGCCCAGCATTTGACGTGGCTTTCGCTGGCGTTATTTGCTTGCATTTGTTTGTTGTTTGGAGTATTGCTGGCGTATATGTTCCGGCTGCGCGAGTACAGCAACCGTCAATTATTTAACACGGCGTTTGTAGATTCTTTAACGGGAGCGTATAATTTAAACCGTATGGCAGATATTTTCCCGCAGCGTTTGCGCGAACTGCCGGAGAACGCCGCACTGGCATTATTTGATATTTTAAAATTTAAAGTCATTAACGATATGTTAGGTTACGAACGCGGTAATGTGGTGCTCAAACAAGTGGCATTTTTGCTGCGGGGCAACCTGATGCCCGGCGAGTGTTTCTGCCGAAGTACGGCCGATAATTTCTTGCTACTCTTATCGTATAAAGACCGGCGGGAACTTCGCACCCGCCTTTCCGGTTTGGCTACGCTAATCCGGCGCAACTGCACGGTTTCCGACTCGTGCATCATGGTGGACGGTGCGTTTGGCGTATACGAATTAAAAGAGCCGATTCCTTTTTACATTGCGCTGGATCGGGCACACCTGGCACTGGATAATGCCAAACATTCCTCCACCGATACAATCCAATTTTATGACGAAAAAGACCGCCACCGCATCGTGCGGGAACGGCAGTTGGAAAACACCATGGAGCAATCGCTGGAGGCGGGCGATTTCACCGTAGAATTACAGCCCAAGTTTGATTTTCAAACCGGGCAAATGAAAGGGGCCGAAGCCCTGGTGCGCTGGAAACAAACAGCGCGCGGACTCGTGCGGCCGGACGATTTTATTCCGCTGTTTGAAAAGAACGGTTTTATCTTGCGGTTGGATATGTTTATTTTGCAACGGGTGGCGCGCTTGTTATCGTGCTGGAAGGAACAAGGCAAACAGCAAGTGCCGGTGGCGGTGAATTTTTCGCGCCTGCACCTAAACGATTCGCGCTATATTTCCCAGATGTTACGCACGCTGGAAGCGTATGGTGTGTCGCCGGAGTTGATAGAAGTGGAGCTGACGGAAAGCGTCATTTTGAATAACTGGGAATTGGCGCAAAGCGTGATTCGCGGATTACACAACCGGGGGTTCTCGGTAGCGATGGACGATTTCGGCTCCGGCTATTCGTCGCTTAACGTGCTGAAAAGTTTGCAGTTTGATACGATTAAACTGGACAAAGAATTTTTAAGCGGTTGCGAGCAGGACGCCACGGCCCGTCGGGTGATCCAAGGGGCGGTGGAAATGATTAAGTCCGTCGGAGCTACCATTGTGGCCGAAGGGGTGGAAACGGCCGAACAAGCTGAGTTCTTGCGCAAAATCGGCTGTGATTTGGCGCAAGGGTATTACTTCTCGCGCCCGCTGGCAACCGAGGAATTTGAACAGTTGCTGTCGCAGCAGAACAAGTAATATAACGGTATTTTGTAATGGTTCACGGCACAGAAATCGGTCTGTGCCGTGTTTTTGTGCTGTTTTTGCTGTGGGAAGGAAAAATAAAGCTTGACATCGTTTTTTTTTTTGATACCATGCGATTATAACCTAATTTACACGAGGGGATACGTATGGAAAAGAAAAGTGGTTTGTTGGACGTTTTAGAAACAGTAAAAGGTGGTAAAAATAATTTGTCATTCCCGAGGTATGTTGTCGGGAATCTTCCTCATAAGTATACGAAAGCGGGAGAGCCCCGACAGAAACATTTGGGGATGACACTTAATTTCATGGGTTTTACACTTATAGAACTTTTAGTTGTCGTTCTCATTATCGGCATTTTGGCGGCGGTGGCGTTGCCGCAGTATCAAAAAGCGGTGGAGAAAGCGCGCATGATAGAGGCC
>JAKSPG010000138.1 GCA_024405075.1 Elusimicrobiaceae bacterium
GGACAGATACAGCATTTGTGCCAATACGGCGTGTTACCGACGGATAATATTACTAGTTTGGAAGTGAATCCGTCTTTAACCACGGTGGATGACAGCGGTGGTGTTTCTACTTCGCAGTTGCTACTTAAAAGTTATCATGTGCTTAGTGAATATACAAACTGGGGGGTGGAACTTCCGCTGGCGCGGTTTGAATCGCCAGAGAAATCGGTAAACGGTTTGGGGGATACTGCTCTAAACGTCACCTGGGCAAAACCGCAAGAGGCCCATCGTATGGAGTATGGGGTGAAAATGGAATTTTTTATCCCCACCGCCACAGACAAACGGTTAGGTAGCGGGACATTACAGGCCAGTCCGTCGGTATTTGCTGTTTGGACAAACGGAAGCGGCTGGTATGTGGCGGCCGGATATAAGCACTATGTTTCCGTGGTGGGGGATCACGCGCGTGATGATATCAACCACGGGCGTTTGCGCGCTAACATCAGTTATTTATCGGAAAATAAATGGTGGGTGCAGACCAACTGGTATTACTACCAGAATTTTCGGGAAAGCGGCCAAATGGAATTTGTACCGGAGTTGGAGTTAGGTACGCTTGTTAATGAGGGCACGGCTTTTTATATCAATGGCAGTACGCACGCGGCGGGCAACTGGAAAGGCAAAGATTGGAGTTGAGGCGTAGGTTTTAAAGTGTTGTATTGGTAAATTAAAAAAGCCACGTGAGAGCGTGGTTTTTTCTTCGACGTAAAATAAAAAACACTTGACATCGTTTTTTTTTTTGATACCATGCGATTATAACCTAGTTTATGTGAGGGGATACGTATGGAAAAGAAAAGTGGTTTGTCGGGCTATTTAGATATAAAGGCATTTACGTTAATTGAGTTGTTGGTAGTCGTGTTAATTATCGGTGTTTTGGCGGCGGTGGCCGTTCCGAAATATCGGGTGGCAGTTGAAAAGACAAGGGCAACTAATTTGATATTATTGATACGGGCTATTGATCAAGCAGAACAGCGGTATTATTTGGCAAACGGTGAATATACTAGAGATTTTGATGTACTGGATGTAGATATGCCTGCCGGGGGAAACCGAGTTCAAGCATCCGTTTCTTATCAGGGATTTTCGTGCTGGTTTAATGGTTCAGTTTCATTGCATTGTAAAAGTAAAACTACTTCTCTAGATATTGAAAAATATTTTAGTGCATCTTCTATTGATTGTTGGCATTGGGATTCTGCTCTCAACCATGCAGTATGCAAAAGTTTAGGTGGTATTTTAGATAGTAGTGGGAGAGTTTATCTCATCAAATAATAGGTTTTGATATTTAATTTGCGCTCGGCGGGAGTTCCCCCTACGGTATTTTTCCTGACGGAAAAATCCTTCGGGCCGGGCCTCGCGGTTTTTGCCTTTCGTGCTTCGCCTGTGTGGCTTGCGCTCAAACAAAAACATCGCTCCGGCCTTTCGCCTCCCGCACGCACACCCCGCAGGGGGTGTGCTCTCGCAGGCAAATCAAAAACCCCGCACAAGGCGGGGTTTTAAATTTGCGCTCGGCGGGAGTCGAACCCACATTTCCAGCTTCGGAGGCTGACGCTCTATCCATTGAACTACGAGCGCGTAAATCTATCTCTATTCTATCAAATTATCTAGGCTCATTACTACTTGGCACTGCTAGGTTGCTGTCGTTAGGTAACTGCGGAAAACGGGCCCAAATCGCCAGCAACGCTCCCAACCCAAGTAAGTACGGATAATACAGGTATTTCATGATGTGCAGCGGTGATACGCCCGATAAACTGGCAGCCATCAGCAGTTGCGCACCGTAAGGAATAATGCCTTGCACAAAGCACGAAAAGATATCCAACAAACTGGCCGCACGGTTGGGCGCGATATGGAATTTTTGGGCAATTTCTTTCGCAATCGGTCCGGCCATGATAAGCGCAATCGTATTATTGGCCGTGCATACATTGGCAAAGCAAACAACCGCGGCTAAACTCATTTCCGCCCCGCGTACAGACTCAATACGTGCCGTTGCCTTTTTGATGATAAACGCCAGGCCGCCGTTGTAGCGTATCATTTCCAGCAGTCCTCCGGCCAACAGCGTGACGATGACAAGTTCTCCCATATTCGTAATTCCGGTGCCGATAGCGGTCGTCCAGTCCCATAATCCAAACGTTCCGGTACACAGCCCAATCAGCCCGCACAAAAGCGTTCCTCCCAAGAGCACCAGCATTACATTTGCACCCAACACGGCCGCTATCAATACGGCCATATAGGGCAGGACTTTCAGCCAGTTCACCGGCGATACGGCTGCGACAGGAACGGAAGTGCTTCCCATAAAAATGTAAAGCAAGGTAGTTAGTAGCGCAAGGGGCATGACTAACTTAAAATTAGTTTTAAATTTATCAGTCATTTTACAACCTTGGGAACGGGTGGCTACAATGGTGGTGTCGGAAATAAAAGATAAATTGTCGCCAAACATGGCTCCTCCCACTACGACAGCCGCCATTAACGCCATTGGCAGCCCGGTTTGCCCGGCCAATCCCGCCGCTACAGGTGTTAAGGCGACAATTGTACCTACGGAGGTCCCCACGGAAATGGAAATCACACACGCGGCTAAAAAGAAGCCGGCCGCCAAAATGTTACTGGGCAAAATAGAGAGCGTTAAATTGACGGTTGCCTCCACCGCGCCCATGGCTTTAGCTGTTTGAGCAAATGCTCCTGCCAAAATAAAAATCATGACCATGAGCATTAAATTCGGGTAAGCTGCACCTTTACAAAATTGTTCAATGCGCCGATGTAAGGACGCCCCGCGGCACAACGCAATCGCTACCACACAAGCCAACACAAAGGCCGTAGTAATGGGCATTTTATAAAAATCGCCTGCTGCCAGCGATACGGCTAAATAAGAGAGCAAAAAAACGCCCAGTGGAATTAGGGCAATAGGATTAGGTGGGAAATTTTCCGGTTTCATACTTAATATTATAGCAAAACATGGACGGCGCATTGAGGGAGGAAATGTTTTCCGGTAAATTGATTTGATATAATAATCTCTGTGAAAAAAGGAATAATCGGGACTTTACTAGTGGTGGGAATTTGGTACGTGTGGCCCGGCAAGCCGGAAATTAAAAACGCCGGAAAGCCCGTGCAGACAATTGCTGCTTTTGGGGATAGTTTGACGGCGGGTTATGGGGCCGGCGGACAAACAAACAGTTATCCGGCCGTGTTGGCGCGGCTCACAGGGAAAACTGTTGTTAATTTGGGACTTTCCGGCGACACAGCGGTTCACGCACCCGCGCGCTTGCCCGAGGTGCTATCCGCCCAGGCAGATATGGTGCTGATTGAATTTGGCGGTAACGACCGTATACGCGGCGGTAGCCTGCAGGAGGCCGCCGCGGCGGTGCGGCAAATTGTAGACGCTGTGCAAGCGGCGGGCGCGATAGCGGTAGTGGTGGACACGGGCGGTCCGCAAATGGGGGCGTACACGGCGGCCTATAAAAAAATAGCAAAAGAAAAACAGGCCGTGTTTGTACCGGGTATTTTACAGGGAATTTTTAATAAACGCAGTCTCAAGTCGGACATGATTCACCCCAACGCCGCGGGATATGAGATAATTGCCCGGCGGGTGTACAAAGTAATCAAACCGTATTTGTAAGATGTTTGAGCCGTTATTTCCTTTCCAATACATCATCTTCTAAATTCTGTTGGGCCGATAATTGACCTGCCCCCTCTTCTCCGTCAGAAAAGCAAAAAAAAACCTTTCCGGTAATATTTTTTCTACCGCCCCCTTCTGGGAGCGGGTATTAGAGGAAATATCACAAAAGCAGTGTGGCTACAAGTAAGTGAACGTCTGCTTGTTTTCTGCCAGTCCCTTGCAAGGGGGTTGACAA
>JAKSPG010000139.1 GCA_024405075.1 Elusimicrobiaceae bacterium
CCTTTAATTTTCAGCACATTACGCTCGGAGTATGCGCGCGAGCATCATTTTGGTTCATTAATACCGAAAGTGAATTTCGGGCTTACTAACGCAAACGATGAGACGCCGCTTCACTTGGCGGCGGCCTATGTGCCGTTACAAACGAGTTTACCGCGGGGTTTTGCGTTTCCGCAAGAACTTATCAACAAGCCGGATAACAACCACAATACTCCATTGCATTGGGCGGCCAGCACTGGGAATGTGGCAAACTACCAATACTTAATTGGACTGGGAGGCGACCCAACTATCCCCAACCGCTGGGGCGAAACCCCCGTGGGGATCCTTACCCAACAGGCCGCTAAGATAAGCCACCTGTCCACGAACTTAGGTCACATAATAGACCAAGCCGTGGCAAAACCGGCCAACCGTCGTCTGTGATATTAACAACTGTTTATTCATACGTTAAAAAATGCCCCGGGAGGAACCGGGGCATTTTTGTGATAAACAAAGAACAATCCTCATTTACGCCGCAACTTTTTGTACAACTTCTTTGCAGCAGGCCACTTATCTTGGGCCATCTCCAGGTATTTGAGTGCCTTTTGTGTATCGCCTTGCTCATGATACAATACGCCCAGGTGGTAGGCAATTTCGGCATTTTGCTCTATAATTTCACGCGGGAGAACCAACAAAACATCTTGCGCTTGCGCCAGCTTACCTTGGCGAATTAACACCCACCCTAAGGTATCAATGAACGAGTAATCCTGCGGCGATACGGCCAACGCACGCACAATATATCCCTGCGCTTCATCTAGCCGTTGGTTGCGTTCGGCCAAACTGTACGCATATAAATTGAGTGCGGCGGCGTTGCGCGGTTGTCTGTCCAGCAACCACGCCAGTTGGAATTCCATGTCGCGGTAGCGGTGCAAACTCTCCAACGCATAGGCGTAATTCAAGCGCGCCTCTGGATAGTCGGGGTTGGTACTTAAAATCTGTTTGAATACACGGGCCGCCTGGCGGTGATTGCCATTATCGTTCAGTGCCAGCCCGTAAAAGAACGCCACCTCCACATTACCCGGGAAATCCCGGTACGCTTGTCCCAGCGTGCGTAGCGTATCGTGCGGGCGGTTTAACCGGTTCTCGTAAAAGCTTACCTGTACCCGCAACGAAGACTTAGTGGGATATTCGGCCGAGTCTTTCAGGTAACCGATGGCACCCTCCAAATCTCCGCGCTGCTCGGCCAGTAAAGCCAAAAAATAATTGGAGGTGGCATCTGTATTATCATCGGCTTTCGCCTTGAGAAAATACGCTTGCGCGCGGGGGACATCTTTACTCAGCAAAAACACGGCCCCCATGCGGGATAGCGTCCCTGCGTTTGCATAACCCATTTTTTCCAGTTCTTCCAATTCGTGTAGTAATAAAAAAAGCTGGGAGTTTTTTTCGTAGATTTCCGCACGGACCAATCGGGGCGATGGGTCATCCGGGGCCGCCTCTACCGCTTTTTGCAAATAAGAAAGGGCTTGCTCAAACTGCAACCGCTGGGCATATAACCGCCCGATAGTGGTATATATATTGGCTGCTTCCGATACGTGCGCTGGGACTAGTTGCTCCAGCGCGGGTACGGCTTCCTCCAGCGGCAACGAGGCCAACAAAAGAATGTATTGATATAAGATTTTACTGTCATCGGGATTGAGGGCTAGGGCTTTTTCGTACGCTTGGCGGGCAGTAGCAACTTGGCCGGCTTGCCACTCGTATGCCGCGTAGACTTCCCAATCTTGCGCATCGTTTTCCCCCTCGTCAATAAATCCAATATACGGCTTGGCTTGTTCGGGGTTACCCGCCGCCAACGCCAGCGACACAAGCAACCGCCGCACGTATTTGGAGTCCGGCTCTAACGCCAATGTTTTTTCCAATCCGGCAAATGTCTGTTGCGACGACGCGGGCAGATAGATTGCCTGTAAAAACGAGTTAAAGACCTCGGCTTCCCGGCGGCCCTGTTCGCTTAATTCAAGTCCCCACACTCCTGTGGCACACAGCAACCCCAGCAAACAAAAAAGATGTTTCATAATGTAATCCTCATGACCCACGCGTCTTGACCGTCCGTGTAAAACTGTTTGCGCACACCAACCGGGCTAAACCCCGCCCGTTGGTATAAGTGTATTGCCGGCACATTTTGCGCGTGCACCTCTAGTGTAATAACTTCTCCCCCTTGTTTGCGCACGGACTCAACCGCATGCCTAATCAACTGTGCACCAATACCGCGACGGCAATAATCCGGCCGCACACCCAAGTTTAAAATTTCGCACACACCCGCCGCCAAACGCAAGGCAATAAAACCTACCAGCTCTTTATCTTCACACGCCCCCCAAATCTGCGAGGCGGTCCCTTTCAGCTCCGTGTGCCAACCGTTTTCACCCCACTGGGCACAACGCGGCTGTGTCTGTTCCACACAAACCAGGGCCGGCACATCACTTGCAACAACGGTGCGAATATTCATCGGGGGGATACCATTTCAAAACGGGCCGGTTTTAAGTAAAGCGGCTCCAACGCTTTAGGACGCAACGATTCATCTTGCGCCAGGGCCAACAATACTTCCGGGCGCACGTGACAATCTTTCTCTGCCGCTAACGCATACACATTTTGCGTAAGCTGCGCCAAACTTTCACCCGGTTTACCGTTTCCGGCCACCAGCAAAGCACCGCGGTACGCGGCCAGCTGTTGCAATAATTCTTCGCGCGAAAGCCACCGAGGCGGCTGATACGTTGCATCAAAAATCTGTAAAAAATATTCCTCTCTAAATGCGTGCAACACAACGGCCACCGCGCCTTGTGTGTGTTCTTTTTTCCAACGGCGAAATAGGGACGAATCCTGTACTTGGCGGTGTATTAAATCAAACAACGTTATGCCATACACGCAAGCGCCGTTTAACTGCTGCATCATAGATGCAAACGTCAAGGCAATGCGAATGCCCGTAAAACGTCCCGGTCCGCGCACCAGGCTGATTTTTTTTACCTCTGCAAGCGTGCCACCCGTTTGGTGCAGTACCGCTTGAACGGCCTTAAAAAGCAGTCGCTCTTGTTGGATGCCTTTGACACGACGGACCGATTTCTTCCCGCCACACTGCGCCGCTACGAGCAGCTGCCCGCCGGATGTATCCAACCCCAGTGTTACGCCGGTATCGTTTGGCATAATTCCTCCAGCCGCGCGGCAGACACCGGCCCGTGCGCGGTGCATACAATTTCGCGCCGGTCTACTTGCTTTAAAATAAAATCCATTTCCAAGCGGTCCTGCGGAAGCATTTGGCTGATTGGGTCCGGCCACTCGGCTAAAATAATTGCGTGTTCGTCTTCCAACATTTCTTCAAATCCTAAATTAAATACCTCGTTGGCTTCCAAGCGGAATAAATCAATGTGAAATAAACAATGCTTTTTACTTCTGTACGCTTTCATTAAACTAAAGCTTGCGCTGGTGGGCGAACTTTTCAGTCCCAGCGCACGCGCCACTCCTTTTACAAAAACGGTTTTTCCCGCTCCAATCGGCCCGCGCAGAAAAACAATTTCCCCGCCGCGCAACGTCTGCGCAAACCGGGTGGCCAAAGTTTCCGTTTCTTCCCGTGAATTAGAATAGAGGGTAATAGGTTTCATCATTTCACTGTTTTAATGCAAACTTCACGACCGCTTAAAATCTGGCGGTCTTTATTAAGCGGGTCCAGCACGTCTTTGCCGTCCACCACGAACACGTACTTATATTCCCCCGCCGTCAACGCAACTGACGTATCAAAATATCCCTTGCGGTACGGTTTCAGTACAATAGGGTCCTGCCCCCACCGATTGAAATCGGCCTGCAGTTCCACGCGCGTTGCACCGGGA
>JAKSPG010000014.1 GCA_024405075.1 Elusimicrobiaceae bacterium
CCGTTTTGACAAAGTGGAAAGTCTTGATAAAACCAGTATTCTCTTTAATGAAAACGGTGGACTAAAAGACAGTTATTTCCCCGGCGTAAACTGGGAAAGAAGTTTATGGCTGGACGAAGAAGCCGGCGATTAATGCGCGGCACAAAAAAACGGCAATTTTGCAAAGGTCAGGGAATTTAGAAAATACCCCTTGAAAAAATGAAATATAGTGTTATAATAAGAATAGAAGCAGTGGTTGGTTTGTAAGTTGTTACGGAGTGGGGATCCATCTCTGAACAACTGCTCTTTATTCTGTACCAGCTATAAAAACGGGGCAACCCGGTATCAAATTTAATTTGCATAGGAGGCACTTATGCCAGAGGAAAAGAAAAAGGAGAGTTTTACCTTTAGCGATAAGATTAAAAACAGCAAACAACCGGCTGCGAAATCTTTTGCTAATCGGATTTCCTCCAAAATCGGAAATGACGGTCGCCCGCGCCAAACGTTGTTTGAACGCACCAAGCGCGATGCGCCGTTTTTTATCGCAGCGCTGGTGGCGCTGTTGTTGCTGCCGTTTTTGTATAAGTACAGCGGGAGCGTAAATGATGACGAGGGTATCGTTACCCCCGGCTATGAGGACGCTATCGTCAACCCGGACCGTTCCGGCTTTGACTTTACCGATAGTGGCGAGGGGCAAATCTCGCAGTTAGCGGGGCGCGACTCCATGGATTTAATCGTTGGTTTCGGTAAGCACCGCGCCAGCGAGGAAGAAGAAGATAATTTCCAGGATTTGTACCGCAGCGGCTTGTCGGAAGATAATACATCCAAAAAAGCTTCCTACGCCCGCAACGATATGAACGAGGAAATTAACAACACCAACATCTACCGCTATCGCAAGCAAGCTGCCCCGCAAACGCGTAAGGCGTTCCGTCGGGCCGCTACCAAGTTGGGTACCCTGAAGGGGGCCGGATTGACGGGCCGCGGCGGCGGAAGATTAGGAGTTGGTAACTTCGGTGGCAGTTTGAAAAATGCAGCCCAAAAGGTCCGTGGCGAAACGCCGCGCACCAGCCCTAAGCCGGTTTCTCTCCAACCGCTTACGGCGGCGGGCAAACCGTTCCGTTCGTACTTTGGGCAAGGGGCTGCGGCTGAAGCACGCCGCTCCAAAGATGCGATGTCCAAAGCTAACCCCCTGCAAGCGCTGATGGACGCACAAATGCGCGAGGTGGAGCCCGTTAAAATTGGCGGGATCACCGGTGGCGATTTTGGCGGCCCCGGCGGCGGCAACGGCAAGTTGGAGCGCAACTTTGCGTTTAACGGCAAAGAGCCGTGGTGGTGGGACATGATGAAAACCCGTTCCCAAAAACGATGGGAAATGTGGTTTAATTTGAAGAAAAAACTGTACGAAAACTTGTGGGATGCCGGATTGAAGTTGCTTTCCTGCGGTTTGTTCGGCAGTGATGACTTTGAAGTAGATCACTTCTTAGGTTCCGGTGGGGGTGTGAGTACGGCTGCTACTTGCTGTGGTAAAAAAGAAAGTTGGTTCCATAAGAAGGATGAGATAGATACAATCAAAGAGATTGGATTCGAAAAATTCTGTTCGGGTTCTACCCTTAAAGAAATTAAGGAAAGATACCACCTGTCTTGTGGTAGCAGAGAGTATAAAGCAGGTAACAGTAGCGAAGCCCGTGTAGGATTTTTTGGGCAACGCTGGCAGTGTATTGGTGGTGTAGCTGGTAGATATACCTCTGGTGAATTGGCTTTGGATGCCAACTGTGATGCCATGGTTAACGGGTTCTATCAGGTGACACCGTCTGGTCAAGCGCGCAAGTGGAATACATACATTTATGTTGTGGCGCGTAACTATCTGCCGCAAAACTCCAAGGCCAAATTGAAGGATGATACTCCGCGCGGATACCTGTGCACGGGCGAAAATGACGGCTTGAAAATTGGTGGTGTTAAATCGGCTGGGGTTGGTGCGTACGGTTACAATAAACAGTACGGAGATGGTAAAAACGATACTACGACTACGTCTGGCAAGGAAAAAACCCGTACTACAGCTCGTACTGGTAACCGCCGCGAAAACGCTGCTACTGCCGATATGTATAATTTGGACCGAGAAGACGTCAGCAATGCGTGTGTCATTTACGTGCAACGGGGTGATACATTTAACTGGAAGAACTTTGAAACGACGCTGATTGAGCAATTCAAAAAATCGCTTAAAAAGCAGGGCGTGGAGACTCGGTTGGAAGAAGAAGCCCGGGATGCGTTTAACCAGTTGGACCTCATGTTTATTGACGCTTTCTCTGCGAAGAGTCCCATTTCTGGAAATGATGATTTCGTGGGTAATCTTCCGTTGCTCTTCTGGCGTTTTGAGGATGCTTACATCCGGCACAAAAACGTAGATGAGTCTCTTATTGGGAAGGTGAATGTGGATAATCGCCGTTACCGTATCTTGGGTTCGGACTACATCACCGCGGATGAAAAGTGTTATTTTAACGACATCGTGCGTCTGAATTGTACCGACGTTGACGCCCCAGAAGGTGAAGCGGTTATTCCGACGGCTACTGTAACCTTTAGCCAACGTTACAAGGGCGGTCAAGAGCTGAACTTAGAGGAAGAAAAAGGAAAGATTAAGGTGGAAGCTGCCTATTATCCGTTCAACGCTGACAAGAATACACATGTAATCTCGCAGGTGGTATCCAGTAGCAGTGAAGATAAGGATAAACGGCAACTAACGTATAGTTTTACCGATCCGATTCGCCATGAAATAGAGGTTAAATCATCGGATGAAAACGGTACCACATACTATTCCTTGACCGGTTACGTCAACTGGACCGTTACACGCGCAGGTCAAGTTGTTGGAACTAAACGGTGCCGTATTAACTTGAGCGGGGGTGGTGTTTCTTCATCGGTGGAGTCAAAAGAGTGTACGGACATGAATCAAAGCGAGGCGTGCTGCCGTGAAATCGGTGGGGACGATTACGTGTGGAGAAAAGGAAAGTGCGAGCCGAAAGAGACGTCGCAATCGGCGTACACGGCGCACACGGCCTTTGCCCCTTACATTAAGTGGGTTCCTAAAGACCCTGCAGGCCGCCACCCCGTAACGGGTACGCCGACTGCAAGCACGTTTACTCCGGCGATCGTAAGCGAGTATAATCCTACGTCCGGGCACGACGGATGCCAAGAATTATTTGGTTATCCTATGGACTCCACAAAAGCAACGGCCTTTGTGAACCAGGTTAAGGAGGCATATAACCAGATACATAAGGATGTTCCGATTGTATTTGATAAAGCTTACCCGCAAGACGGCGAGTTTATAGATGCGTTGAACGTAGCCGCTAGCTTGGGTATTAACACCGTCCCGGCGGCTGCCGTGTGCGAACTCGGGCGCGACTTCGTCCGTATGTCGTATGACCCGCATGCCGGAAACCTCAATACGGTGGGGGCTAGCGGCTTGAAAGGAGCAGAGCGTATCTTCCATAACGACTTAGGCGCTTACCTCGTCTACGTCCATGAAGATTCCATCTTGTATCCGCAATCTCACTTGGAACTGGAAAGACAGACAATCTGCGATTGGCGCTTCCAGCCCAAAGGATATCACCAAGCCGGCTGCCCGGATAACGGGCCGAAAATGGCACCGCGGTATATGTACAACAACTACAACGGCGTAATAGGTGCCCGCGTGCAGCCTATCACTCGGTATAAAGAGTCGTTGGTGCCGACGCAAGCGAAAGCTACCTATCCGTTGGCCGCGTTGGTGGGCGACAAAACATTCCCGCATAATTGCGGAAATTGTAAAGCCATGAGCGGTACGGATTACGTGAAGAAATACAATTCCACGGACGGCTTTGCCGGTTTGCTGCGGGACCACACGACCCCGGCCGGCTCCGGAAGAGCTTGCGAGGAATTTGCCGGAGAGAGAACGATGTCCGTTGCCGATGCTCTCAAGTATGTGGAAGCGGTCTGCTCGGCTGGGTTGGACTATAAACCGTACGGTACGGGCGCCAGTGCCTACAGAGCCGGGCAAAGCCCCTCGCTCGGAGGTGGCGGACCGGGTCATGATGTCGTAACGGAATAAAAAGTTAATTCATACGTGTTTTATTCTAACCGGGCCGCCCCCTGTTGTTTTGTAAGTACAGCCGAGACTTTTTAGTCTTTTTCCCATTTGCCCGGGCCGGGATCTTTTTTCTATCATATCCGTATGCATACAAACAGTTGGCGGCTTATAGCGGTGGGGGGACTTCTGCTGGCGGTTTTGCCTGCGCAAGCGGGGTTCCCGTTTTCGTTCCGCCGGGCCGAAATTAAAACCGATTATTCCCAAACCGTTTGGGACCAAATCATGCAGGACCAAGCTCGCACGGATATCCACCGCGGCTTGGGTGAGATGAGCCAATCGCGCTACCAAGAGGCGTCTAACAGTTTTGCCAAAGCTATTATCAAAAATACCAAGGACCCGCTGGGATACCTGTTGTTGGGGGCCTCGCTTTACTGGGCGGGCAAGGTAGATGATGCCGTTAGTGAGTACAAAGAAGCGTTGCATTTGGACCCGCATAACGCCCTGGCGCACCAATTGCTGGGTATTGCCGCCGGGTGGAAAGGAGATGTGACCGGTGCGCAGGAATATTTTTTAGAGGCTAACCGCTTGGATTCCAATAAAGCCGACACACACATGAACCTTGGCTCTACGTATGCCGTGCAGGGGAAGTTAGAAAGTGCGCTAGAGCATTTCCGCCGTGCCGTGGAACTAGCTCCGCGCGAGCCGTTGTACCGTTACCAACTCGGTACCCTCTACGAAATCCTCGGGCGTGACGAACAAGCAGAAGAATCTTTCAAAAAAGCACTGCAATATTTTTCTGCATACGAAGACGCTCAACTCAGTTTGGCCGCATTGTACGAAAACCAAGGCCGTACACAAGAAGCCCTCAAATTTTACAAAAAAGCCGTCAGAACAAAACCGGGTGATTACGTAGCGCGGTTACGCTATGCGTTTTTGCTCGTGCGCCAAGGACAGGAAAAACAAGCGCAAGAAGTGCTGGAGGAGGCATTTTCTATCTCTAAATTTAAGGCGGACGGCCTGGCCCTTAATGTGGCTTACCGCGCCAGTGGCAGTGCACCGCAAGCGTTTGAAAAACAAATTTCTCAGTTTGTAAACAGTTTAAGCAAAGTATCCGCTTCCAAACCGGTGGAGTTGGAAGTGGCAGTGGAGTATCTCCCGCCGCAACAGGAAGCAGCAACGGCAGGAAAGAAAAATTCGTTTGAGCGCGCCTACCAGCAAATGCGTAGTGCTTCCGCATTGACGACGGAAGCATCCGCGCGTACTTTTAAGCGGATGTTTACGTTGCCTGCTTCGGACGTACACGGGCGCGAGGAACAAATCGCCGCGTTTGCCCAAGGGTTGCGCGAGGCAGTTTCTCATGCGGGGGAAGGATATCAAGTTAATTTATCGTTGCAAGGCCGCACGGCCGATTACGCTTCCGCGCGGGCCCTTACGCAGCATAATACGGTGGCACCCAAAGCCGTGTACGACCCACACATTGTGGGTAACGACATGGGGCTGTGGGTTATGGGTCGTACGTGGATTAACCTGGTAGAAGAAGCCGAGGAAGATTTGCAAAATTATACTTGCCCGGAAGGAAATATGTGTGCGTTGTTACAAGGAGTGGCGGCACTAGCCAAAGGTAGCGATGCGTCCGCGCGGGAATCTTTTACTAAAGCTGCCGCGCAAAACCCACAGGACGTGCTTGCTTTGCTGGGGTTAGGTACTGCGGCCGTGGTAGCCGGGGATGACGAGTCCGCCGCCTCGTATTACCACCGCGTTTTAACGCTTGCGCCCGGGCATAAAATTGCCGCGCGGAATTTAAAAATTTTGGAAGAAAACTAAATGCGCCAAAAGTACGGACAACATTTTTTAACCGATGCAAACATTATCGTTCAAATCGTAGATGCGGCGTTGTTGTTACGCGCGGCGAACGTGGTGGAAATCGGCCCCGGCAAAGGGGCACTGACAGCGGAACTTATCTCACACGGAGTTACCAATTTTACGGCGGTGGAGGTAGACCCGGAAATGGTCTCTTTTTTGCAGGCCCACTTGCCGGCGGCGGGGGTACAAATTATAGCGCAAAATTTTTTGGAGTTTGATTTAAATTTGCTACCCACCGTGCCAACTACGTTTATCAGTAATTTGCCCTATTTGTATGCAGCCGAAATTTTGGATAAAGTGCTTGCGTGGCCGCATTTTGAGACGGCGGTTTTTATGTTTCAAAAGGAACACGCACAAAAAATCCGCGCTCAAGCGGGGGACGGTTTTTACGGTCCGTTAAGTATTTTTAGCCAACTGCGCGCACGCGCAAGTTTGATTTGCAAAGTTGGGCGCGGTTGTTTTACACCGCCGCCGCAAGTAGAAAGCGCGGTGCTGGCGTTTGAAAAAATCACGCCACCTAACGTGCCGTGGGAAAAATTACGCCGCGTGGTAACGTCTGCCTTTTTACACCGCCGTAAAACGCTACTGAATGCGCTGGTACTTGCCGGATACGATAAAGACAAAATTTCTGCCGCGCTTGAAAAATTATTTTTGCCGCTTACCGTCCGTCCGGAGCAAATTTCGCCGGACGGATATGTTCAACTCACTTTGTTGTTGTAATGCTTTCATCGATAAAACTGCCTATTGACATTGTTTTTTTTTTGCTAGATTTTATTTATTAAAGCCAGTTGATAAAAAAGGAGTCTAGCTATGAAAAATAAAATGTCGGGACGTTTAGATGGTTTTACGCTTATTGAATTACTCGTTGTCGTTCTCATCATCGGTATTTTAGCGGCGGTGGCGGTGCCGCAATATCAAGTGGCCGTGATGAAGGTGCGGTTTTCTTCTATGTTTCCGCTTATGAAAACGTTGAAAGAATCTCAAGAGCGGTATTATTTAGCCAATGGTGAGTATGCGGTTAATTTCACAGATTTGGACGTAGATCTTCCTGCCGGTTGTGAAAAATATTTTAATTATGAAAATATGTGGTTTTGTGGTGATTGGTACATAGATAATATGATAGGAAGCGGAAAACCATATGGCATTTTAGAATTGGATTTTTGCCCCAATACGGAAAATAAAAAGATAGATTTTACACAATGTGTGGCCAATTCGGATGTTCGTGTGCGACTTTATTATGATAATAATTCTAATGTTAAAAATCGTGGTAAAACTACGTGTGCGGCGAATACTCCTTTAGGGGAAAAGTTGTGTAAAATACTACACGTACAATAGCATTTCCAACACGCGCTCGCGTGCATCAAACGGGCGCAAGTTATTTAGTAACAAATTTTCTACTGCCGCGTTTATTAGGGCAGTAGAACTTTTTTCGTCCGGCGCGTAAAATTTTCCCGTTTGTAATAAGGCCGCTTGCGGAATTAGTCCAATCAGTTCGCCCGCTGTAATTTCCACCTCACGCGCGGCGGCTAATTTTTTACACGTTTCAAAAACTTCGGCGAGCCCCGTCTTTTCAAAATCGGTTAAATTACACGATACTTGCGCACAACGGTACGCCGGCATATACCAGCCGATGGCTTTTACGCTTTTAAGTCCGCCGCCGCGCTCGCGCAACTGCGCGGCAATTTCGCGTGCCGTCTGTACGTCTTGGGTGTTTAACGACATATTAAACGCGATGAGAAATTTCCGCGCACCGATTACCGTAGCTCCCGCGCGGGCTACCTGTTCGTTAAATGCTTGCGCGCCGTAATCGGGGGGAAGTTCACGCAGTTTCTGTGGTAAATTTTCATATTCGCCCCGCCGGATAAACGCTAAATTTTTGCGTTCATTGGTGCGGGCATTTTCTTCGTACAGATAAACGGGAATATGTAATTCGTCGGCTACGCGCCGCGCGAGTTCGTTCGCATAAGCAGCAGCTTGCGTAAGTGTCAGGCCACTGACAGGCACAAGCGGACAAACATCTGTGGCTCCCAGCCGTGGGTGCGCGCCGCGGTGAGTACGCATGTCAATCAGTCCCGCTGCGGTTTTTATCAGTAAAAACGCTCCTTGTACAACTGTTTGCGGCTCGCCCGCTAGGGTTATTACGGTGCGGTTAGCGTCGGCATTGCTGTCCACGTGCAACACGCGCGCGCCGGCCGTAGTAGCGGCACGCACCACGCGGTCAATGATATTGGCACGGCGTCCTTCGGAAATATTGGGTACGGCTTCTAAAATAAACATAATTTTATTATAACCTAAAAAATGCTTGCATTATTTACAAAAATTTATAGTATAATAATAACAGGTACACCGGTAGCGGTTGCCTAATTTAATTAAGGAAGTATTAGTAACATGCCTAAAGGAAAAGTAAAGTGGTTTAACGATCAAAAAGGTTACGGTTTCGTAACCCCCGAAGATGGTTCTAAAGATCTCTTTGTTCACTATCAAGAAATTCAGGGTGACGGTTTCAAAACCTTGGCCGAAGGTCAAGAAGTAGAATTTGAAGTCGTAGAATCTGAAAAAGGCCCGAAGGCCGTAAAAGTCGTCAAACTGTAAGTTTTGAAAGACTTTCAAAAGGGCCCCGGTAACGGGGCTCTTTTTTGCGGAATAAAATGAAGAAAAAACAAACACCTGCTCAGGCATCTTTAAAAGAATTGTGGCTACTCTCCTACCCGTTAATTGTTTTAATGGGGGCGCAGATGGTCATGCAATTTACAGACCGTATGTTCCTGGCTTGGCACTCGCCTGATGCCTTGGCTGCGTGTGTGCCGGCGGGATTGCTGGCTTTTACTTTTTCCAGTTTGTTTATGGGGCTGTCCGGATATACCAGTGTATTTATCTCTCAGTTTTATGCCAAGAAAAAAACAGCTTCCGTAACGCTTTCTTTGTGGCAGGGGATTTGGTTGTCTCTGCTTTCTGCGGGGATCCTGGCGGCCTTGACGCCGCTGGGGCGGATGCTGATTACGTCTTTCGGACATGAACTGCCCGTGCGGACGTTGGAAATTTCGTACTTCACCATTTTAAATATTTTTGGAGGTTTCGCGGTCACTAATAATGCCTTGGGTAGTTTTTTCAGTGGGCGCGGTAATACCAAAATCCCCATGTACACAGCTCTGGCGGGGATTAGCCTAAACATTGTGTTGGACTATGTTTTAATTTTTGGGAAATTAGGGCTTCCCAGTTTAGGTATTCAAGGGGCCGCGTGGGCCACGGTGATCAGTTGCGCATGCACAACGATCCTTTTTTGCGGACTTATTTATACACGTAAAAACCGGTACACGTTTAAAATTTCCCGTCTGGCGGGTTTTTATAAACCCATTTTCGTACAGATGGTACGTTTTGGTGTGCCAAACGGATTTGGATTTTTAATGGATGTGCTTTCTTTTACGTTATTTACTTTTATGATTGGAAACATTGATACACTTTCTTTACAGGCCAGTAATATTGTGATGTCTATGCAGCCGGTAGTGTTTATGGTTATTGTGGGGTTAGGTGGCGGAATTCAAATCTTAGTAAGTAAATACCAGGGGATTAAACGGCCGGATTTGACGGTGCAAGTAGTTAAGAATGCGTGCAAATTGGGGTATGGGTATGCGGTGGCGATATCGGTTTTATTCTTCTTTGGGGCTCCGTTATTTTTACACTTGTTTATCCCGGCGAATACACCGCATGGGGCGGAAATCGCCGCATTGACATTGCCGCTCATGAAACTGGTCAGTTGCTTTGTACTGATGGATGCAACTTATTTAATTTTTGGGGATGCTATACGTGGGGCGGGGGACACCAAATTCTATATGTATGTGATGCTGATATGTGCATGGGGACTTTTGATCCCGGGAACATGGATGATTGTGTATAAATTGCATTTATCAGTTTTCTGGGTATGGAGTTGGCTAACTTTCTATGCGGGCCTGACGGCCGTCCTCATGCTGGGACGTTTTTTACAAGGCAAGTGGAAAACGATTGAAATTACGAAGTAAAGTGTATTAAATACAAGTGTCATTCCGTACTTGATACGGAATCTCACCACTTAAAAAAAACGGAAATAAGGTGAGATCCTAAATCAAGTTTGGGATGACTTTTTTGTCTATGGGATTTTTTACAATGTGCCTTTAGTGTTTAATTCTTCGCAAAGTTTGCGTTGGAGAGCGGACGCTCTGTTATAAGCATAACATTTAATTTGGTCTAAGTCTGTTTTTAATATTTCGATTCCGTAGGGCGTCTCGGCGTTGACAAAGGGCAATCGTTCCGCTTTGGCAATGTTAGAGCCGCTTGTCCCTCCTGGCGAATAGCGGAAATATTTGGTATCTATGCGGGTTCCACCAAGCCATGATGCCGATGCTCCCGGGATTTCTACATCCAGTAAATCAATTTCGTCATGTGTGGCATATCGTCCGTTAGCCATGTAAAAAACCTGATTGGCGTTGGCAATCGCGCGCACGAGAGTAATGGCCTCGCTCATGCGGGATTTTTCTACGGCTTTTTGATACTGCGGCAATGCCACTGCCGCCAAAATGCCGATGATTAAAACAACTACCAATAGTTCAATTAGAGTAAATGCTTGTTTGCTTTTCATAAATATCTCCTTCATTATATTGTCATTCCAAGCTTGATTTGGAATCTCTCTGCTTTCTAAAACAGAAACAAGGAGAGATACCTTACAAGAGCCGTGATGACATTGGTTTGTATTTTTTCCTGCCCCTTTATTATTGTTTTTTTTTTGATTTGTCAAGCCGTATTTCCAGTCCGACGGTATTTTCTCCCTGTTTGCGAGCCTAAAAAGGCCGTAAAAATCAACAGTAGTTATTTTTTGCTGAAAATTTGTACAATACTGGTACCTTACATAAGGAGGTGTTTTTATGCAAGTGCTTCACCAGGCTGATATCGGCGTTTTTGGCGGATCGGGTTTTTACAATTTTTTAAGTGATGTAAAAGAGGAGCAAATTTACACGCCCTACGGCGCAACGAGCGATAGTGTGTTCATCGGTACCATTGGCGAACACCGTGTGGCTTTTATGCCCCGCCACCGCCGGGACCACTCTATTCCGCCCCACCAGGTAAACTACCGCGCCAACGTATGGGCCATGAAGCATTTAGGTTGCACGCGTGTTATTTCCCCGTGCGCAGCAGGCAGTTTGCAAAAGGAAATTAAACCCGGAGATTTTGTGATTTGCGATCAGTTTGTGGACTGGACGGACGACCGCAAAAATACATTTTTTGAAAACGTATCCGTATTTGAGGGAATTTCCGTGCAGCATCCTTCTCCGGCCGAGACGTATTGCCCGCAACTGCGCAAGTTGGCGGTGGCTACTGCGCGGGAATTGGATATCCCGGTACATGATGGGGGAACGGTAATTGTTATCAATGGCCCGCGTTTTTCCACCAAGGCCGAGTCCGCCTTCTTTACCCGCCAGGGTTGGCACGTGATTAATATGACGGCCTTCCCGGAAGCATATTTGGTAAAAGAACTGAACATGTGCCCGTTAAATATCTCGCTCATTACTGACTATGATGCCGGACTGGTGGGGGACATGCCGCCCGTATCGCATGAGACGGTGCTAAAAGTATTTAATAGTAATATTGAAAAACTAAAAGATATGCTTTTCCGGTTGATTGAAAAAATCCCCGCGCAGCATGATTGTTTGTGCGAACAATCTACGAAGTTAAATTTTTAATGTAGCAAAAATGGGCGGGGCTTTTAATAAGCCCCGCCTTTTTTTTATAAAGTACCGGTGGCATCCAGTTGTTCGCAGAGTTTCTTTTGAATAGCGGAAGCAGAATATACATAACAATGCAGGCGTTGCGGGTCCGAAATCAGCACCTCTATTTCATAAGTACCGGATCCGTTGGTCATGGGCAAGCGTGCTGCTTTTGCGATGTTTGTTCCGCTGGTGCCCCCGGTTGAATAGCGAAACCATTTAGTATCTATGCGTATTCCTCCAAGCCACTTTACCGCACTGCCCGGAATATCAATATCCAGTAAATCCAATTCGGTATGGTCGGCATACCGTCCGTTATTTAAATAAAAAACTTGGTTGGCGTTGGCAATGGCACGCACCAACGTTATGGCCTCACTCATGCGTGCTTTTTCTACGGCTTTTTGATATTGCGGCAACGCCACTGCCGCCAAAATACCGATAATCAAAACAACTACCAATAATTCAATGAGGGTAAACCCTTTTTTTGTTTGCATAGAAATCTCCTTAAGTAATGGCGTCATTCCAAACTTGATTTGGAATCTCATCGCTTTCTAAAACAGAAACAAGGTGAGATACTGAAACAAGTTCAGCATGACGTCTTTGTTGCTTTTTTTGCTGACACTTTATTATCGTTTTTTTTTTTGATGTGTCAAGGAAAATTTGTGGTCTAACGAAATTTAAGGATGTTTTAATGAAGCAAAAATAGGCAAAAAAATAACTTTCCCTTCGGCTTATTCCACATTAAAAACCCGGTGGCATGATAAGCGAAGGAAAAGTAAAATAGCGTAAGTCCGGTTTGCGCCGGCACTATAATCACTTTTGTTTTAGCAGTTCTTTAATAATGTCCTCGTGGATGCGGTAGAGAGCTTCGTCTTTTCCGGCTAAATTGTTGGCCATAAACACAAACGAAATCAGCTTTCCCTGTTCGTTGCGTACGTATCCGGCGGCGGCTTTTACGCTGTCGATCGTGCCGCCTTTTACGCGCACTTCCTCAATTTTTTTAAGCGGTTTTAAAAAGCGGCGTAGCAGGAGTAAATCGCCCCGGTCGTCAGGGGTGGCAAGGGAGTTATAATAATATTCAAAATGCGGGCTTTGCACCATGTAGTTTAACGTGCGTACCAACACGCGCGGTGTAATTAAGTTGTCGCGCGATAGACCGCTGCCGTCGTAGAGTACCAGTTCGTCCGGTTTGGCCATTTTATGCTCGGTTAAAAATTTCTTCAGCTGGTTTACACCATTTTCTATACTGCCCGCTTGCCCGGCGTACAGGGCCAGGTGACGCAGAAGCATGTCCGCATATAAGTTGAAACTGCGCTTATTAACAATGACGATGATGTCTTTTAATTCCGGCGACTGGTACGTATGCAGTTTTTTCATAGCCGTATAATCGGGGGCTTGTGTTAGGAGTTGGAGCGTTCCCGTCACCAAGATGTCTTGTTTTTGCAACGCTTCCTGCAGGGCTTGTAAGGCAAGCAAGGGCGGTTGCGGTAGTGCCCCTTTAATGGTAAATCCACGCAGACTGGTGGGAATCGTACCGAAAATTTTGAGGTTATATTGCTCCGGCGCGCCGTATACGTAGGCATTATCTTTATTAGATTTAGCGTCAGTCGTTACGAAACTTTGTAGCGTTAGGCCGGGCAGTTGCGGATCGGTATGATCCACCTGTACGGGTTGGTTGCCGCGCAGTTGAGGCGAAAAATGAATTTCAAATAGATTATCGTTAAAACACAACGGACTGGCAGGTGCGGCAAAATAGTTGCCCATATTTTCCCAGTTTACCTTCGGGGCGACGGACGGTCCTTCAAATAAAGAAACATCGGCATACAGGTTACCGTTAATTTGCCGAATGCCGGCCTCTTTGACGGCTTGTGCCCACTTTTGTGCGACGGCTTGCCAGGTTTCTGCGCCGGTTACGCGGGTGGAGCCGAGCGTCATATCCCCGCCGCCTTGCAAATAAAGCGAGCCGTTTAACGTGCCTTTTTCATTCGTAGTTCCTTGCGCGTACAAATGAGTTTCAAAACGGTGATGCGGGCCGAATAATTCCAACGCAGCCGCGGTAGTTAGCAGTTTAAGCGTACTGGCCGGGGTAAGGCGCAGCTCGTCGTTTATCGTAAAAAAAGGCGGTTGAGTGCCATCGCTATACAAAGCTGTTCCGCCCCAAAGGGCGTGTTTTAAAAAGGGGTGTTGGAGTTTTTCTTCCACCGTTTGCTGCAACGATTGTGCCGACGTGTGTAAGGCGGCCAGGGCAAAAATTCCCAGCAGGATAAAACGCTTGTTCATATATAATAAGATATCAAATTTAAGTAGGGCGCACAAAGGTTTGTTGGGCCGTTTTGTGAAAAGTGCTTGAC
>JAKSPG010000140.1 GCA_024405075.1 Elusimicrobiaceae bacterium
TGGGTGTGTTTAAATCGTTTTTAGGCGTGTAGGCCGGCCAGCCAGAAGAACATATAGGTGTATGATACTATGTTGTGGGGATAGGAAAAAAGAGACCTGCCCTTTTTAGGGTTGATAGGAATAAGAGCGGACAATACCGCTACTATAAATAGGCGTACTAGGACAACGCATAATTTTAACACAGTAGTCGCCAGCATTACCGTCAAATACTACTCCTTGTGCAAGTCTTTCCGAGCACCTCCACTCACCATTTTCGTTAACCATAAAAGCAACCCCTTTGTAATGGCCGGTCAAACGCCCTAGCATGATGGCCCACTGAAACCCTGTTTCTTTATAAATTTGCATAGACCACAAGTCATTAGAGCGCGTATCCCTCATTACAGAAGCATTACGAAATTTGGTATTTCCCGTCCAAGGAACTTCTACGGCCAGCTCATCAAATCTTTCGGGCCAATTGCCATTGGCCATTTGATACGCTTGCGCGGCCTGATAGACCGATTTTAACAAAGGCAGTGCCTCGCTGGCGCGTGCTTTTTCTACCGCTTTTTGATATTGCGGCAACGCCACCGCCGCCAAAATACCGATAATCAACACCACTACCAATAGTTCAATTAACGTAAACGCTTTTATATCTACACGGCCCAACAAACAGTTTTTCTTTTCCATATATATCCCCTCACATAGATTAAAGTATAATCGCATGGTATCAAAAAAAAAAACGAAGTCAAGCCCTTTTTAAGAAAACCAACTAACAAATTAAAATTTCCACCCGACCCCCAAAAAGCTATAATGTTTTTATGACTCGGCGTTCCCTTTTTACATTTACTATATTCCCAGGCGTTCTGTGGTGCTTGCTTGCCGTAGGATACTTTCGCGCCAACGGTTTATTCACCGACTCGGTTGGCCTTGCTTTTACCATTACTTTTTTGATAGGACACATCTTTTTGTTTGCCGGAGTGACGGGGTTGTTGTGCCTGCCGTTTAGTTTTATCGGGCCGCGCACCCTGCAAGCTGCGTGCGTGGGTTGGGGTAGTGTAGGGTCTTTATTTTTGACGGTAGACTCTGTCGTTTTCGCGCAATACCGCTTTCACATCAACAGGGCCATGCTGGAACTTTTTTTGGGGCCGGCCCGGCAGGATATTTTTGTATTTCCAACCGCCATGTGGTTACTGGTCGCCGCCGGGATACTGGGTGTTATCGTATTGGAAACCGGACTGGTCTACGCGGCCAAACGCAAACCGCTATCCCATAAAGCTATCGCCTTGATATCGGGGCTATGGTTGCTGTGTTTCCTTACATTTAACGGTTTATATGCATGGGGACGATTTAAACAAATTTCGTCCGTTATTTCCCAACGCAAGGCCCTTCCGTTGGCTTATCCGATGTCGGCCAACCGCCGCCTGGCCAAGTGGGGGTTTACTCCCGGGCGAAACTCCTACCAAACACCTGGGAAGGGCGCATTAGACTATCCGTTAAATCCGCTTTCGTGCCAAACCGCCAAACCGGATACAAATATCCTGCTCGTTTTAGTAGATGCCTGGCGGGCCGATGTGCTAAACGCCGAAGTCATGCCCCGGCTATCGGCCCGGCTAACCAATCCCGGCATGACCACATTTACCCAACATTTATCCGGTGGGAATTCCACAGCCGGGGGTGTGTTTTCGCTGTTTTACGGGTTACCACATTCGTACTGGGATGATTTTACCGGGCAAAATCGCCCGCCCTTACTCCTGAGTCAACCCCTGCAAGCAGGGTATGCACCGGCTATTTTTGCAAGCAGCAAACTCAATAGCCCGGCCTTTAACCGCAACATTTTCGCCACCGTTGAAAATTTGCGCCTTGGGTCATCGGGCAATACTCCCTGGCAACGCGACGAGGAGGCCGTCCTCGGTTTTGAAAACTTTCTGCAAACCCGTAACCCCAAACAGCCGTTTTTTGGGTTTATCTTTTTAGATGCCCCGCACGGCTACAGCTACCCGCCCGAGGCCAAAAAATTTACTCCCGCCAAAGAAATAAACTACCTGTTGCTAACCAACGCAACCGACCCGCTACCCTATTGGAACCAGTATCAAAATTCCGTCTATTTTGTGGACCAACTCATAGAGCGTGTCTGGCAGGCGCTAGCCCAGCACGGCCTGCTGAAAAATACGCTGGTCGTCATCACGGCGGATCATGGGCAGGAACTAAACGACTCACATCGTAATTTTTGGGGACATAACAGCAACTTTACCGATTACCAAACCCACGTCCCCTTGCTTGTGTACGACCCGGCCCGCCCCACCGCCACCCGGGCGGATTACCGTACTACCCATTACGATATTGCCACTACCCTGCTACGCCGCGTATTTGGTTGCCAAAATCCGCCGCAGGATTATACCATCGGGTACGATTTATTTGACCCCACCCCGCAGCCCTTTTCCATTTTTGCCGGCTACGAAGAAAAAGCCGTCCGGATGGGAGATGTTATCTTGGTATTTAATCACTTTGATGCCTTCTCCCAATACGGCCCGCACCTAGAGCCGGTTACCGCACGGACAGATGCCAACACGTTAAAAGAAGCACTTAAAACGTTCAGCCGGTTTTATAAATAAGTAGCTCCCCCGTACTAGATACATTTGCTATAATGGAAATATGAACTGTATATTTTGCGGCATTGCCGACGGCTCTGTAAAAAGCCAATTGGTGTACGAGGACGAGCAGGTAGTCGCTTTTAAAGACTTAAACCCGCAGGCCCCTACGCACTTATTAATTATCCCGCGCAAGCATATCGCGCGGTTAAGCGAAGCGGACGAAAAAGATGCCGCGCTCCTGGGACACATCTTGCTAGTAGCTAGAAAGTTGGCGCAGGACCTTAACCTCAAAGATTTCCGTCTAATTACCAACAACGGCCGCGGAGCCGGGCAGAGTGTGGACCATTTGCACTTCCACCTGATGGCCGGGCGACGGTTTTTGTGGCCGGCTGGTTAAACCACAGAAAATAAGCTATAATATACATAGGTAAAATTTTTATTCTAAACTACTAGCTGTAGAAGGTGGTGAAAAACGTAATGGTTTTCGTAAAAGTCAGAGACGCCGAACACTTGGAAGAAGCCCTCAAACGCTTCAAACGCGAGTGCGAAAAAAACGGTATCCTACGGGAAATTAAAAGACGCGAAACGTACATGCCTCCGAGCGTAAAACGCAAAATCAAATCGCAGGAAGCACAACGCCGCGCCAGACGCACCAAACGCAGACGTTTTTAATGCAAACGGCATGGCAGGCAATAGCCCCTTACGCATGTATCGGGCTATTGCCTGGTTTGCCTTTATTGTCATGCATAAACGGTAATCAGCGTGAATAATAATACCATAGAGCAAATTAAAAACAAATTGGACATTGTAGAATTTATCCGGCAGTATGTACCGGGACTCAAACGCTCGGGTAAAACCTACAAGGCCTGTTGTCCGTTTCATACGGAGAAAACACCTTCTTTTACGTGCAGTAGCGAAAAGGGTTTGTTCTATTGTTTCGGTTGCCAAGCGGGAGGAGACATCTTTGAGTTTTTAATGCGCATAGAAAACCTCTCGTTTAACGAAGCGTTGGAAAAACTGGCCGATTTGGCCGGCGTGGAATACAAACCGGCCCGGGGATTAAGCGGCGAAGAACTGCGCCGCAACAACGCCCGCAAGCTACTGGATTTTGCCAAAGCGTTCTATCATAAGAATTTATTTTCCGCGCAGGGCACGTACGCGCGCGGGTACGTAAAAAAACGCAGTTTAACAAAAGAAACGTGTCAAAAATTTGAACTCGGCCTGGCTTTTAACGACGCTACTGCCTTGGCGCGCGCCGCCAAAGCGGC
>JAKSPG010000141.1 GCA_024405075.1 Elusimicrobiaceae bacterium
AAACGGAGTATATAGCAAAAGTTTTGAAGATTTGGCGATTGAACCGTCAGGGTGTACGTTGTCAGCGAACAAAACTACGTGTACTTATACCTGGGGGTACTGTGTATTAAACACAACATATGGCCGAATGGCTTGCGTCAATACACAAGGTTTAAACAATGCATATGTACAGTATTTCCCGAATGGGCCCAGGGAAAATTATGGGAGAACTTGTTGGTCTTTGTCTACAACCAAAGATGATAAATATGGTAAATTGTGCGAGAGAATGGGAGCCGTTTATAAGGGTGTAGTTGGTTTGACGGGAGTTGTAAGCGGCGGTCACATGTATAAATTCTAACCTCTTTTTTCCGGTGCAAAAAGTTATCCCCTTCGCTACAATAAATAAAGCGAGGGGGAATTTTTATGCAAACAGTACCTTTTAATTTTAATGCCGGTAAAAATTTGGAAATTCTTTCCAAAACTGCTTTTTTAACGACGTACCGCATGGGGAAAACCAACGTCATGGTTACCGCCTGGGGTGCGTTAGGGGTGATGTGGAAACTTCCCATTTTTGTAGCCCTGGTGCGCAAAAGCCGCTATTCGCACGATTTAATTGAGAAAACGCACGAATTTTCGGTCACGTTTCCGTATGCGGATATGAGCAAAGCTGCCGAAATTTTCGGTCATCATTCCGGCCGGGATATGAATAAGTTGGAAAAATGCGGCCTAGCTACCCGCCCGGCCCGCCGTATTGAAACGCCCGTGCTGGACGTGCCCGGTATGCATTTGGAGTGCAACGTCATTTACGCGCGCCCCATGAATGCGGAAAAGTTAGACCCGGCTATCCAAGAACTTTGGTACGACAGGCAATCCAACGATTATCACACTTTTTTTGTTTCGCACATTTTAGATAGCTACATTACACCTTAAAGGGTTTTTTTGTGGTGGCGCGGCCTGCTTAAAATAAGTTACAGTAAACGTATGAGCGAAACAAAATTTCAAAGCGGTTTTGCCGTGCTGGCCGGGCTACCCAATGCGGGGAAGTCCACCTTGTTAAATCAGTTGGCAGGGGGGCTTTTGTCGGCGGTAACGCATAAGCCGCAAACCACGCGCCAAAATATTTTAGCTATTGCAGAGGGAGAAGATTACCAAATCGTTTTTGTGGATACGCCCGGTTTTTTGAGTCCGGAATATAAGCTGCAACAGACGATGCTCTCGTGCGTGGACCGGGCTGTCACCGAAGAAGCCGATGTGGTGCTTTTTTTGGTAGACGTTGCGGCCGGCTACGAGGGAAATGCTCCGCTTATTGAAAAATTGAAACAGGTATATTGCCCGGTGTTTCTCGTCTTAAATAAAATAGATTTAGTCAAAGATACGGCCGCGTTGGACGCGCTTGAAAAACGCATTACAAGCGAAGTAAAAATTGCAAAAACGTTTCGCATTTCGGCGCAACAAGGCACGCATATTACGGCGTTAAAACAGACCGTAGCCGCGGCGCTACCTGTTAGCCCGGCGTATTTTCCGCCCGGGCAGTGGACGGACCGTTGGGAACGGTTTTACGCGGCGGAATTTATCCGCGAGCAGATTTTCCTTTTGTATCAAAAAGAAATTCCGTACAGCACCTACGTAGAAGTGGAAAAATTTACGGAAAATTTAGGAAATAAAAATTTCCTCCGTGCTATTATTCACGTGGAGCGCGAGAGCCAAAAGCCGATTGTTATCGGTAAAGGCGGGCAGATGATTGCCAAACTGCGTCAGCGCGCGCAAAAGCGTGTGGAAGAATTTCTGGGCCGGCCTTGCCGGGTGGAGCTTAATGTAGTGGTTTCGCCGGGTTGGCGCAATAATACGGAATTGTTGGAAAAGTTTGGTTACATCATTCGCGACGAACAAATGCCGTAGTGTGTTATTTTTTTACTTTCGCAGCTGCCGCACAATTTCATCCAGTGCGGCAGTTAGTTTTTTATACTGCGCTACACCCTCGGTGTCCACAAACGGAAAACACGCCACGCGCAGCGAGTTTTCCGGTGCGTACGGGTGCGGTTTTACACCGTCTTTTAAATTTTCCAGCCCGGTATCAGCCAGGGCGTGATTGATGGCCTCCGCGGTGATATGCGGGGCGGTCAATTGCAGCGTCAGCGTGGTGTAGGAGCGGAATTTTTCATCAGCCACCAAAGGGGTAACAAAATCTGTTTGAGCCGCCCAGTTCGTTAGGTGCTTGGCGTGTGCGCGGCACAACGCATCCATGGCGCGCAGGCCGCCGTGCTCGTTCATCCATTTTGCGGCTTGATACCCCAACCAAATAGCGGACGTGTTGGGGGTGTTTACCGTCTGGAATTTGGCCGCATTTGTAACGGCGTATGTTAAGTCCAGCGTGTAAGGAATCGTGCGTAACCGGGCCGTTTGTTGCAGGCGCGCTACGGCTTTTTTACTTAAAAAAAGTGCACACGTACCGCCCATCGCTCCAAAGCATTTTTGTAAGCCGAATAACATTACGTCAAATTGGTTTTTGGGTAAATTGCGTCCGCCCGCGCACGAAGTGGTATCCCATGCCACCAGCGTATCCGGGCCGCGTTTTTCCCACACGCGGGCGAGATACTCGTCCGGGATTTGCACCCCGGTAGAGGTTTCGTTAGGCGTGAGGATAAGTAAGCTGGCGTTGTAGTGGGGCTCTTCCTGCGGGACTACGGTTCCCCGGGGGGCAAAGCGTACGTTGTGTTTTACGCCGGTAAGCCGTGAGGCAATGCCTTGTGCCCAACGGTTGGAAAATTCCCCAAACGCTAGGCCGCTAAGCGTGTCCAGCGTCAAATTCCACAGCACGGCTTCCATGGCCGGGCTGGCGCCACCGGGAAAAAAACAAACGGTGTAATCGTCGGATAAATCAAACAATTTTTTTAATTCCAGCGTGGCCTGCTTGTACAGGCCGTTCGTGGTAAAATCCGGCGCGCGGTGGCTGCGCTCAAAGTGCGTTTCGCACAGGTGCGCGTGCCGCTGTGACGGCAAACTTTGGGCGGGGCCGCAAGCAAAGGTGCTACTTGGCAGTGATTTTTTATCCAAGATTACCATATTAGTATTGTAGCAAGTGTGGAAAATACTTGACATCGTTTTTTTTTTTGCTACATTTTGCATAAGGCCCCGCACAGGAGGGGGGATATATATGCAAGATAAAAGTGATTTGTCGGGAGTTTTAACTCTAAAAGGATTTACGCTAATTGAATTGTTAGTTGTAGTTTTAATCATTGGTATATTGGCGGCGGTGGCCTTACCGCAGTATAAAATGGCCGTACTCAAAAGCCGCTACACGCAACTGATGGCGTTTGGAAATGCTATTCATACAGCGGCTCTGTCCTACCACTTGGCAAATGGCACGTATCCGACCCGGTTTGATGAGTTGTCTATTGATATACCGGGGACCGGAGATGGGCGTGACCGAGTGTACCAAGATTATAAGTGCCATGTCTATAATGAGCCGGGCGTAGTTAATGTAATGAGCTGTTGGCTTACTACATCCTCGGGGGATATTTTGTCGTACTTTGTTTACCTCAGCGGCACAAGATATTGCGGTACTTCTTACCAATGGACAATGGGTAATAACTTGTGTAAAAGTATGACAAAAACATCACAACACGTGGATAACTGGGGTAGCGGTAATGATGGGCAAAATTATTTACGTTTATACGCCTTTAATTAGCGGGCAATAACAAGGGTATTTTTCGCGCGCGCTAATTTGCTAAAATATACACGATATACTTATTTTAATTAGGAGAACTTCATGAG
>JAKSPG010000142.1 GCA_024405075.1 Elusimicrobiaceae bacterium
TGAGTTAGGCCAGGGTCAGTACAGCGTGCTGTATTATCATCAGCCGTCTGTCAGCGCGCAGCCGGAAAATGTAAACGGTTGGTCGTTTAATATGCAGCAAAATATGGGCGATAAATGGGCCTTGTTTGGCCGTGCTAACGGTTCTAACAAGGGGGCCACGGGCGTGAAGAATTCGTACGCGCTGGGGGTGGCTATGTTAAATCCGCTTCACCGTAACGCGGCGGACGCAATTATTGCCGGGGTAGCGTATAACGATTTAAGCAAAAAAGCGTTTGGCTATCCGGCCGGTATGCACGATAGTGAAATGGCCATGGAACTGCAATGGATTTGGGGCATCGGCAACTGGATTACGCTTACGCCCGACTTGCAATTCTACCCCAAAGCGGGCTTAACAAACGGCACGCGGGAAGTGACGGTTGTCGGCCTTCGCACGACAATTATGCTGTAAAAATTAAGGAGAAAAAAGTATGGAAAAAAATGACTTGTTATTAGGAACACGTTACCCGACGCTGGCGTTTATTACGGGCGGCGCGGGGCAAGCTTCCGACGGTATCCCACCCCAGCCGTTTGAAACTTTCTGCTACGATTCGGCCTTGTTGCAAGCTAAAATTGAAAACTTCAACATTGTGCCCTATACCTCGGTTTTACCGAAAGAATTACACGGTAACATTGTGCCGGTGGACCAAGTAACACCGTACTTCAAACACGGGGCCGTGTTGGAAACGATTATCGCCGGTAACGGGGCGTGTATTGAAGAACATAAAGCTATTGCTACCGGCGTAGGCGTGTGTTGGGGTAAAGATGCGCAAGGCAAACTGATTGGTGGTTGGGCGGCTGAATATGTGGAATATTTTGATACACCTATTAACGATGAGATCGCCGAAGGCCATGCGCGTATGTGGCTTAATAAATCGTTAAACCACGAGTTGGAAATCCGCGGCGTACAAAAGCACAGCGATTTCCAAATCTGGCACAACTATATTAACATCACCCAGCCGTTTGCGTATTGCTTGACGTGTATGGGTTTCTTGAATTTCAAATTTGCCGAACCGGTGAATTTGAAATAATACTTTTTTGGGGGAATTTATGGGAGAAAAACAATCTGCCGCGAAACTGGGAGTAATCGGTCTGGCGTGTATTGTGATTAGTTCCATGGTTGGGGGCGGGGTTTTCTCCCTCCCCCAAAACATGGCGGCCGGGGTAAAATACCTGTTTATGGCGGTGATTTTCCTCGCCTTGGGTATCCCGGTGTTTATGCGTGCGCGGCGCGAACAAGCCCCTAATGAGCCGCGGTTTTCCGGCGGAGAAAAGGTGGTTGTAACGCTTCTTGTGCTATGTGCGGTAGCGGCAGTGTGTATGATGTGCCGCGGACACGTGCATTTATAAAAGTCGGTTTTTGGTAAGGAAAGAACAGGCCCGAAGATTTTTCTTCGGGCCTGTGTGCTAATGAATGGCCATTTTATAATACAACAAATTTTCATTGGCCAAATAGGGAGAGGTAACCCCGGTTATGCTGGCACACACTGCATTTGGAAACGGCTTTTCTTGGGGGGCAACGCACCCGCTATCTGTTTCATACCAAAAGTCCCAAAACCAATCGTAACCGGATTTTTTAGGTACGACTTGCACATGGTCCGAGGTTGTAACGAACCGATATTTTGTATCTGCGGCAGACAGATCAATATCTAATTCCTCTAAATCGGTTGCAAATATCCCGTTGGCTAATTGGTACACGCGCTGGGCTTGTATAATGGCTTGTCCAAGGGAAAGTGCTTCCATCATTTGGCTTTTTAACACGGCTTTTTGGTATTGTGGCAGGGCTATGGCCGCCAAAATACCGATAATTAAAACAACCACTAATAATTCAATGAGCGTAAATGCTTGCTTGTTTTTCATTTTTGTTCTCCCGGTGTTTTTTAGGAGAACGAAAAGAAACGGCCGTATTGCCTTATGAACACTCAACCCCATAAAACAAACAGCCGTAGCTTGTTTGCAGGTGCAAACAAACATTTGACGTGGCCTCGCGGGCTCATGACTTCCCGTGAAACAACGTCTTAAACGAGCTGTTTTTAGGCTTGAGTATTGTTTTTGCGCAAGCAAAAACGGGCATCCTTTCGGATATCCTAAAAACACAAATTTTCACCGAATAAATCGGCTTACTTGTATGGTATCAATTTGCAGCAGGTTTGGCAATTGGGAAAATGTACGGCCCGGTTAGTTTGTTAATATTTTGGTTTGAGAAACAGCCGGGTATCAAATCCAACTTGTAGGGCTTGCGGTTTGTTGAATTTGATAAACGGGCTGGGCTCTAATGAACTGATGAGAGAGAAATAATCATACGGGCTTGCGTAGCGCAGTAATTCGTGTTCTTCACTCGGCCCGGATACGAGTTCTTGTTCGTTATGTAGCAAATCATCCGTGAACAAAAAAGCAGTAAATGTCTTTTCCCCCGCCAGGGCTTTTGCTACCGAATACGGCTTGTTATAAGCCAGGTGCGCCGCGCCTGCGTAGACGATAAACAGTGCTTCGGGGTGTTTTTGGCGTTGTTGGTACAAAACATTGAGCCAGTGCTGGTTACGTATCGCCAGCCCCTCCAACGATTCCCATACCCGCCGCGGTTCATTTTGGGAGTTATCCTTCAAAAAAACGCGCTTATTTTTCTCAACAAAGGTGGGTTCCAATCCCACAAACGGTATTTGTTCCGCCTCGGCCGTAGCAAAAACGGCCACATGTTTGGAAAGCAGCCAATCCATTCGTTTGTGTGTGCCTTCGGATAAAAATTCTGTAAATAGAATAATTTCACGCCCGGGATTGTTATCGCGGATTTTTGGCAGGAGGTTGGCTACATAATCAGCAATAAAATCAACGTGTGTTTCCCCCAAAAGCAAGTATTGGGTATCCGGCGGAATTTGTTGTGCCAGTAAATTCATGTATTGCTTGGCCGGTTGCATAAACGTTTGTTGTTGTCGGAAACGTTCGGGGGTGCGGAGTTGCAGTTCGTTTAACCGTTGTTTTTCTTGCGGCAGTTGTAATGTGACACGGCGGTTGTTACTGGCAATTAAATAATCACTCCATTGTTGGCGGGTGGTAAGCAACCCGTTCATTTGCGGATATAATTTTTGCGGGTTTTTAAGAGGGTGTGAAAGCGAAAGATAAGGGGATGCATCCAAGCTTTTCCACACAAGCGGGGAATAGAAATCCCGGAGCGCATTGGCTTTTTGAAAAGAAAGTTGCACCCGCTTTTGCAGTACGCGGGTTATTTGTTCCGAACGCAATGCCGCCTGTGCCGCCTGTTTTATCCCCTGTTGGGCGTCAGCCGTGAGGGTAAACAGGGCGCAAATCACGCACAGGAAAAAATATTTTTTGTACATATTGCTTCCTCTTTTTTTATTGTAGTAGAAATGCGGTTGACGTGCATGAGTCTTTAGACCTGTCGGCGGATAGGTCTTTGTGCCTAGTTGGTTGTTTTGGCCTATCCAAAAATATACAATCAAATTATGAACGAATTACAGGAAACGGCTAAACTCATCAAAAACGCCTCGTACGGCGTTGTTTTTACCGGGGCGGGAATTAGTGTGGAAAGCGGTATTGCCCCGTTTACGGGCGCGGGCGGCTTGTGGAACCAGTACGACCCAAAATATATTGAAATTAGTTTCTTTACCATGCACCCGCAAGAAAGTTGGCGCGAGATGAAAAAGATTTTCTTTAACGATATGCACGACGCCGCGCCTAA
>JAKSPG010000143.1 GCA_024405075.1 Elusimicrobiaceae bacterium
GTTGATTATTTGGGTCATTTGCACCACCGTGATTATCACGTGGTTTTGCGTGTATGCACACCGCATTAAAAAAGACCCGACCAAAAGTTTGACGTACGAATTTGATATTGAAAAACGCAAAGAATTAAAGCTAAACAAAACAGAAGCCCGCATGACCCGCCGCCAAAAATATGTGCTTACGGCCTTTGGCCTGGGCATGGCCGGGTTAATTATCGGCGTACTTAAACCGCAAATCTGCGCGTTTATCCACCGGACGTGGGGCGTAGATTTGATGACCTTACTGCAACTGGAAAATTCCGGCTGGTATATCACCGAAATTGCCGCTTGGTTTTTGGGCATCGGTTTCTTGTGCGGATTTTTAGGTAAGATGAAAATGCAGCAATTTAGTGATGCGTTTTTTGACGGCGTTCGCAGCATGGCGGAAATTGCTATTTTGCTATGCTTTGCTCAAGCCATTGTTATCATTGCCAACAACGGGCACATTTTAGATACGCTCTTGGAGTGGATGTCCAGCGCGATTAAACATTTGCACCCCATTTGTGCCTCGTGGGCGGCCATGATGTTGCAAACGGTCATTGACTTTTTCATCCCCTCCGGCTCCAGTAAAGCCGTGCTGACTATGCCGATTTTGGCTCCGCTGGCCGACTTACTCGGCATTACGCGTCAAACCATGGTATTGGCATTCCAATTGGGCGGCAGCTGGATGAATATGGTTATCCCGACCGACCCGGTTACCATTGCCGCTATCGGCTTTGCGCGCATTGCGTATCCGAAATGGTTGAAGTGGATGCTGCCGCTGTTAATCGTGATGTATCTGTTATCGTTTGTATTGTTGATACCGCCGTATCTGATGCACTGGCAGTAATATCCAACACAAAACCGTGTTAGTTTGATAGAATAGAAACAGCCCTGTTATACGGGCTGTTTCGTCAGTTATGTTAAGCGAATTGAAAACGATTTCTTATTTCAATTGGGCCGATTGGCTGGTGTTGATTACCATTTTAGCCATTACGGCCTTGGCCGCTTTGTATGGAAATTTACGTCTAAAACACAGCCGACAAGAAGGCAAACTGGCTCCCTTGGATTACCTGCTCATGGGCCGCCAACTTACCTTGCCGCTGTTTGTGGCCACGCTGGTGGCTACCTGGTACGGGGGCATCTTTGGTATTAGTGAAATTACGTTTAATTACGGAATTTATAACTTTATTACGCAAGGTTTATTTTGGTATGTGGCCTATTTTATTTTTGCCCTCTTTATTACCGATAAAATCGCCCAGTACAACTCCATTACCCTGCCGGATTTAACACAGCAAATGTTCGGTCCCCGTTCGGCCAAAGTAGCCGCTTTGTTTACATTCCTGTACATTACGCCCGTCGCCTACGTGTTAAGCTTGGGGCTGTTTTTGCACATGGTGTTTGGTATAGGGGTTTTACCCGGTATGATTTTAGGCACGTTGTTTACTTGTTTGTACACGGCGTGGGGTGGGTTCCGTTCGGTCGTATTTTCCGACTTGGTACAGTTCTTTGTCATGTGCGGGGCCGTGGCACTGGTGGCCGTTGTGTCCGTAGGGACTTTCGGCGGACTTACGTTTTTAAAAGCCCACTTGCCGGCAACTCATTTTACGTTGACGGGAGGCAACTCGTGGCTAAACACTTTTGTTTGGGGTTTTATCGCTTTAGCCACGCTCATTGATCCCAGTTTCTACCAGCGCTGTTTTGCGGCCAAAAGCCCGGCCGTGGTTAAAAAAGGGGTATTAATTTCCATTTTCATTTGGTTTTGTTTTGATTGTTGCACCACCTTGGGCGCGTTATATGCCCGGGCTCTGTTGCCACACGCACAACCGGGGCAAGCCTATTTCTTTTACGCCATTCAACTGCTCCCGGCCGGGCTGCGCGGGTTTTTTGTGGCGGGAATTTTATCCATCATTTTGTCTACCCTCAATTCGTTTTTATTTATCGCGTCCAACACGCTCAGCTTTGATTTACTGCGCAAGCGTTTTCGCAACGTTATTTTATCCAACCGTATTGCCATATTCGCGGTGGGAGTTTTCTCTATTTTACTGGCACAACTTTTCAAAGGCAGTTTTAAAGAAATCTGGTTGGTACTCGGCTCGTATTTCTCGGCTTGTTTATTAGTGCCCATTTTAATGGGATATTTATACCCGGGACGCATTAGCGACAAACTGTTTATATGTTCCTCGCTACTCAGCGCGGCGGCCATGACGGCCTGGCGACTGATACCCAAACCCGAAGCCTGGGCCGTATTGGACCCGTTTTATATCGGCATTACGGTCAGTTTAATTATCTTAATTTTATGCAGGAGCAAACGTGAAAACCTTTCGGCACGCATTATTGATAGGTAACGCCAAGCCCCTCACTTCCACTGAACTAAAACCCTGGATCCAACAAGCCGATTTTGTTTTAGCGGCTGACGGGGGAGCTAATCGTGCTTTACAAGCCGGTATCCGGCCGCATGCCGTCATCGGAGATTTAGATTCCGTTTCCTCCCGTACCCGCCAAAAATTGCCCGCGGCCTCCTGGATTTTTGTAGATAACCAAAACAATACCGATTTGGAAAAATCCCTCACCTACCTTTGCACGCACGGGTGTAAACGTTGTACGCTGGTTGGGTTTTCGGGCGGGCGGATGGATTTTACGCTGGGCAATTTACTGGCCTTGTATCCGTACGCCGGGAAAATGGATTTATGTGTAATCGGCGATGGGTGGAAAATATACCCCTTACGCAAACGCAAAACTTTTACCGTTCGCCCCGGTGCACGCATCAGTTTACTGCCGCTGACCCCTTGCCGCGGTGTAACACTTACGGGGCTGGAATTTCCGCTTACAAACACACGATTGCCGTTGGGCACGACCCGTACGCTAAGCAACCGGGCTGTTAAATCCCGCTTTACCGTACGCCTGCAGAGCGGGTTATTACTGGTTTACGTGGAAGATTAACCGACACCACAGGGCCCATTTTCTCCTAGGTCTTTTTACTACGCAGGGCTGGGCCTTTTGGCCGTTGTTTTATACAAAAGGGAATGCCATAATAATAGGTAGCAGGATACTATTTTACAAGGAGAACGTATGAATAAACGCCAAACATGTACCGCCCTGGCAGGAGGGTTAGCTGTACTACTTATGCCGGGTTTACTTCGTGCCTAAGAAAATTTAATACGGATGGGACACCGCCTCAGCAAAGTCTTTACCTCGTACGAGCAAAAGGAAGCTCCCGTAACGCTCAATACGTTACGGAACAATTTGACCCGTGCCGTGCAAGCAGGCCTGGTGCAAGCCCCTCCTTCCTTTACGTATACCCCGGCTTCACACATCAAATATCCGGATTTAAATAACCGCCGCGATGCCAAAGAATTTATGAATTTAGTGGCAAATAAATATACCTATCTTGACCTAGAAAGAGCTACTCCAACCGACTTGGGACTCCAGGCGATTAGCGAAAATAGCGAAAGATGGGTCGTTTTCGCACTCAATAATGGGGCGGATCCTGTCCGACTGTTGGAAGTTTCCATATATACCAACAAAACCATGGCCACCACCCTTATGGACACTTACCACATAAACCCCAACGGAAATCTGGCTAACGGGAAACCCATGCTGCTTGATCTGCAAAGCTATGGCGCCGAAATTCCGGAGTGGTTTTTAAATCGCAGCGATGTTAACTGGAA